>NZ_JBEFST010000006.1:0-237848 GCF_053483675.1 Mycolicibacterium sp. XJ1819
GCAGCCTGCAACTGCGGTGGGGCCGCGGCGAGCAGCGCAGCCCGGTCTCCGTTGAGCGGGGGATAAATGCGCTCGCGGTTGATCACCTGTTTCGTCGCCTTGGCCGCCGCGCCGGCGCTCACCACCCGGCGATCCCAGCCCTGCGTGTAGACCGCGCCCGCCGGCCCGAGATCGAGAACCGTGACATACCAAGGGATTCGCAACCGCAGCATAGGAGCGCCGAACAAGTCGCTGATCACGTTGTAGCCGGCATAGCGGCCCATCGGTCTGCCGTGCTGACACGACATCACCGACAGATGCTCGTCGTCCATCCTCGCCGCGGCCACATCGCCGGCGGCGAACACCCCCGCAACCCCCTGCACCCGGAGAAAGTCGTCGACCGGCAGCCGCCCGAGCCGATCACACGGCACACCGAGTTGTGCCGTCAACGGGTTCGCCCGCATTCCCGCGCACCACACCACCGTCCGCGTCGGCACCACCTCACCCGACGACAGCGTCACGCTCGCAGCATCCACCGCGGTCACCCCGACCCCGGTCATGGTGTCAACGCCGTTCTGCGCCAACGCCTTCTCGATCACGGGTCGAGCCGACGAGCCCATGTCGGATCCGACGTGTGGATTGTGGTCGACGAGCAGCACTCTCGGGCTCGCCGAAGGTCCCAGCGCGGCCGCAAGCATCGCCGGCAGCTCGCAAGCCGTCTCGATCCCCGTGAGGCCCGCGCCGACGACGACCGCGGTCGCCGCTGCCGCATCCGCCCCGTGCGCTGCCAGATCGGCGATGTGCGCCTGCAGTCGCGTCGCACCGTCGTAGGTGTCGACGTCGTAACCGAACTCCGCCAGCCCAGGAAGATCCGGCTTGACCACCCTGCTCCCGACCGCCAGCACCAGGCGGTCGTAGCCCAGCCTCGCGCCGTCGGCGGTGCTCACCGTCGCCGCCGATGCGTCGATTTCGGTGACCTCGGCACTCAACTGGCCGACGCCTGCGGGAGCGAGCAGATCCCGCAACGGAATTCGACAGGCGCTGAGGTCAGCCTCGTAGTTGCGGACCCGAACATCGTGAAACGGCTGCCGACTGACGACGCTGACGTCGACCTCGCCTTCGGGCACGCCGAGTTCGTCGCGCCGCCGAGCGGCGCCCAACGCCGCCCACAGCCCGGCGAACCCCGACCCGAGCACCACGACACGTTTGGGTGACGGCACCGCCATATCGTCGCGCGGCACGGGAACGCAGACAAGCCGTAATTAACTGTTACGTCAATCACTTTCGGCCCACGGTCCGGCGCAGCAGCCGACCGCCTCGTCGGAGTCGCCAAGCGGCAATCGTGGCTACGCTCGACCCATTGGCGGACGCGGACTTGCCCATCGACATTGGATCAATTTGCTAAATCCTCATGTCAATGAATGGCGCGAAAGTGGGCGGCTTTCCTAACATTGCTTTTCGCCTGTGCAGCGCGTGATCGGATGGCGCCGATAAAGGTGACTAAATGAGGGCGCCTCGCATCGAAAGTTTGCCAAGCTAGACATCAAGGTCAAGACGCTCCCAGAGGGGTCCGACCAGCGGAGGCCCCGGAGCTAATGTCGTGGTAGCGGGTGGCCGACCGCCGAGGTCAACGACACCGCCACGGCTGCACCGCATTGCGGTGGAATGCGGTGTGCGCCCGAATATTTATCGCAGCAGTTTTGGGTGCTTTTCGCCCGGACTGTGCGACAATCGTCCCTGACTATCTACCGGCTGTTCCTTGTCGGATGGAGGGGAATCATCGTCACCACGCCTTGGCGCTTTGCAGTGGGTGCCGTCATGCTGTCCACCGGGCTTCTGATCGGCGCAGGGGCGGGCATCGCACTCGCCGACGACGACGGTGTGTCATCAGCCAAGAGCCAAGGTGTCGACGGGACCGCTGCCGGGCCGACTGGCACCGCCACCCCAACCGGCACCCCCCAACCGACGACCGTGCCGGCATCCGGGCAGCGCGCGACGACCGCCACCGGTACCACCCAGGCACAAGGGGCGGCCTCCACCGAGTCGACGGCATCCGCGCAACCCAACGACAGCGACCTCGCCGACACATTGGCTGCAGATACGGCCGCTGCCGAAGGCGCGGGCGCCTCGCCGACGAACACGACGGTCGCCCCCACCGGTTCGGCGTTGACGCCGACCTCGAACTCGTCGGGGTCCACGCCGACTGCCACGACACCGCCCGCGGGTTCCACCACACCGGGGACCGGCGCCGTGGCACCGATGGCGAAGCCGACCCCCGGCCCAGTGATGAAGGCTCTCGAGCCGGTGCGTACCGCGATGGCCAGGCTCGCCAACACCATGCAGACCGTGCCGTCGACGTTCGTGGCACTGCCGACGTCGCCGACGCCGATCACCGACGTCATCGAATCGGTCCAGCAGATGTTGACCTCGGTCGCCGGGGCGGGCACCGCGCTGGGGCACCTGCCCTCGGATCTGTACACCTTGTTCGGCATCGAGGAGACCACCCCGCACTTGATCGGCACCAGCGGCGCCATGCACGTCGCACTGCCGGCGCCCGACGATGCCGCCCCGCTGTTCGGGCCTCAGGCCTCGCAGGTGCCACAGCTGCCGGCGGTCGGTGACGCGCCGCTGTTCGGCCAGTTGATCCAGGCGCCCACGCTCGGATCTGTCGCCGCGACCCCGCTGCACCGCGCGATCGTGCTGTCCGGGACCGCGCCGTTGGCGCCCGCGAGCGTCAAGCCGGCCACCGCGAAGTCGCTGCTCGATCACGTGGTCAGCGCGGTGCTCGTCCCCGCTTCGCTGACGGCGCTGGCCGCTCTGGCACTGCCCGGCGTCGCCGGTCTGCTGATCGTCTGCGCGGCCGGTGTTCGGGTGGGATATCGACAGGCCAAAGCCGCGTTCACGATGCGTTCGACGGGGATCGCCCGCTTCGCCGGTTCCGGGCCGATGGGCGTGGTGCGTTCCGGCGCACTGATCTCGCTGCACCCGCGAGCCTCGCGCGACCGTCATCGCGCTCGCACGGCGCAGGCGTCCACGTCCGCGCGCCACCTCGAGCGCGTCGCCTAGCTTCGGCAGCGGGCCCGCGCGGCCTCCAGCACGTCCTCGATCTCGGTCCACGTCCTGCGTACGATCTCCGATACCGGCAGCAACTCTGCGATCCGCGCCGCCACCTGACCGGTGTTGGCGACGCTGGCCTCCATATCGCCGGCGAAATACAACTCGGTGACCCTGTCGAGCAGCTTGGCGTTGGGGTCGTCGGCGGCAAGGCGCGCCGCCAGGCCCGTTCTCAGAACGCGCATCGTCGGGTTGCCTGGAAGGTCCAGAAGCACGGTGCCCGCGTCGTTGGCGGCGACGATCGCCTCCTTGAAGTTGGTGTGCACCAGCGATTCCCGGCTGGCCAGCATCCGGGTGCCCATCTGAACACCCTCGGCGCCCAACACCACTGACGCCGCCGCCGACTGTGCGTCGCAGATGCCGCCTGCGGCGATGATCGGCAGGTCCACCCCGGCGGACACCAGCGGAAGCAACACCATCGTCGAGGCGCCCAGCGCAGCCTTGAAGCCGCCGCCTTCCACGCCCTCGACGACCAGGGCGTCGACCCCGGCGTCGAGCGCCTTGTGGGCCGCCCGCAGGGAGCCGACGACATGCACAACGGTCATCCCGGCCTCGTGCAGCCGGGCGGTGAACAGCGCCGGATCACCCGCGGAGGTGAACACGTGTTGCACCCCGGCCCCGGCCAGCACGTCGACGATGGAGGGGTCGTTCTTCCAGCCCTGAATCATCAGGTTCGCGCCGACGGGACAATCGGTGAGCTCGCGCACGCGGTGCAGATCGGCGCGGCCCTCGGGGGTCAGCGTCTCGATCACGCCCAGACCGCCGGCCTCCGAAACGGCCGCGGCAAGTTCGGCGCGGGCGATGTAGGTCATCGGCGCCTGGACGATCGGATAGTCGATTCCGAGGAGAGCTTGGATGCGATTGGCCACGGCTCATTAAACCGTTCCCTACTAACATTGAGTGCTCTATGATTTTGGGCAGCCGCACCGAGAGGGGCACAGATGGCCAAGCCGCCGTTGTCGATGAAGCCGACCGGTTGGTTCCAGGTCGCGTGGTCTGACGAGATCAAGGTCGGCGACGTGCGCCGGATGACGTACTTCGACCGAGAGCTGATCGCCTGGCGCGCGCAGTCGGGACGGCTGACCGTGATGGACGCCTACTGCGAACACCTGGGCGCTCATCTGGGTTTCGGGGGACACGTGGAGGGCGAGGTGATCCAGTGCCCCTTCCACGGCTGGCAGTGGAACCACGAGGGCCGCAACGTGTGCATCCCCTACCAGGACCGGCCCAACCGCGGTCGTCGCATCACCACGTTCCCGGTGGTGGAACGCAATGAGTCCGTGTACATCTGGCACGACGTCGAAGGCCGCGACCCGTTCTTCGAGGCGCCCGACGTGTTCGCGGCCTTCGGTGACGGCAGCAGCGCCGAGGCCTACTACCCGCAGCAGCGGTTCTATCGCGAGACCCTGGAGATGCACCCGCAGTACGTCCTGGAGAACGGTGTCGACTTCGCCCACTTCAAATTCGTGCACCAGACGCCGATCGTGCCGGTGTTCACCCGACACGACTTCGACGACGCGGTCTCCTACGTCGACTTCACCATCACCTTCGAAGGCGACGACGACCAGCGCATCGAGGACGTCAAGAGCGGGGTCGAGGCCATCAACGGCGGTCTGGGGATCGCGGTGACCAAGAGTTGGGGGATGGTCGACAATCGCACGATCTCGGCGGTCACCCCGGTCGACGAGGGCACCTCCGATGTGCGGTTCATGGTCTACATCGGGCGTCGACCCGGCGACGACTCACCACGGGCCGAGGCGAAGGCGCGCGAGTTCGGCCAGGAGGTGATCCGCCAGTTCGCCCAGGATGTGCAGATCTGGCAGCACCAGCGGTACTCCGATCCGCCCGCCCTGGCGGCCGCCGAGCATGCTGGGTTCACCGCAATCCGTAACTGGGCCAAGAGATTTTACCCCGACGGCCTCGGTGGCAGCGCCGCCGAACTCCAATCCGCTTCTGAGAGAGGGCGAAACAGTTGAGCGCAAACGGTAAGCCGGTCCGCGTGTTCCAGGTGGCGACGGGCAACGTCGGGCGGGAGATGATCAAGCGGATCGCCGACCGGCCCGATCTCGAACTGATCGGCCTGCACTGCTACTCGCCGGAGAAGGTCGGCAGGGACGCGGGGGAGATCGCCGGGCTGGCGCCCAACGGGGTGACAGCCACCGGCACGGTCGAGGAGATCATCGCTGCCAAACCCGATGTGCTGACCTTCCACGGTGTCTTCCCCGACGAGGACCTCTACGTCAAGGTTCTCGAAGCGGGCATCAACATCGTCACCACTGCCGACTGGATCACCGGCTGGCACCGCGACCACAACCATCCTCACCCCTCCGGCCGCCCGGTCTCGCAATTGCTGCAGGAAGCCTGCAAGAGAGGTGGATCCACGTTCTACGGCACCGGAATGAACCCCGGGCTCAACCAGATCCTCGGCGTGGTGTGTTCGGCCGACGTCGCCGAGATCGAGAACGTCACGACCATCGAGTCGGTGGACGTCTCCTGCCACCACTCCAAGGACACCTGGATCGAGGTGGGCTACGGCCGCCCTGTCGATGATCCCGAAATTCCCGGCATGCTCGAGAAGTACACCCGCGTGTTCGCCGACAGCGTGCTGCTGATGGCCGACTGCTTCGACGTGAAACTCGACGAGGTCAAGTTCAGCTACGAACTCGGCGCGTGCACCAAGGACGTCGACCTCGGCTGGTACCAGCTGCCCAAGGGCTCCCTTGGCGGCAACTACATCAAATACCAGGGCATGGTCGACGGTGTTCCCAGGATCGAGACGCACCTGGAGTGGCAGATGACCCCGCACACCGACCCGCACTGGGATATCAAGGGCTGCTACATCACTCAGATCAAGGGCGATCCGTGCGTCTACAACAAGCACATGATCTTCCCCAAACCCGGTGTGGACCTGTCGGATCCGGCCAGCTTCGCGTCGATCGGCATGACCGTGACCGGAATGCCTGCACTCAGCGCCATCCGGTCGGTGGTCGAAGCCCCGGCGGGCATTCTGACCAGCGCCGACCTACCCCTGCGCGGCCTTGCCGGCCGTTTCAAGTTCTAGTGGCTCAGGCGAGGTTCAGCTCGAGCCGTTCCAGCCTGCGCACCAGCAGGCTCGGCAGCCACGGGCCGACTTCGGCGGCCTCGATCCAGGTTGTCTGTCGCAGAAGCAGTTCGAAGACCACCCTGGCCTCCAGTCGGGCTAGCGCGGCCCCCACGCAGAAGTGCGCGCCCTTTCCGAAACTGAGATGGCCCTTGCCGGCCCCGCGGTCCAATCGAAACTCGTTGGGCCGCGGAAAATGTGAACCGTCCCGGTTGGCCGATCCCCACAGCAGGAGAAGCCGCGAATCGGCGGTCACGTCCACGCCACACAGCGTCGTGTCGTTGAGCACATGACGGTAGTGGCTGCGGAACGGCGACTCGAAGCGCAGCACCTCTTCGAGGAATGCGCCGAGCAACTCGGGGTTCTCGCGGAGTTGTCGTTGAATCTCGGGACGCGTCGCGAGGATGTGCGCCGCCGAACCGAGCAGCGATGCGGTGCTCTCGCCGCCGGCACTGAACAGCGTGATCATCATGGCCAGCGCCGCGATGTCGCTGATTTCGCCCGCGGCACATGCGGCGGCGAGGTCGCTGAGCAGGTCGTCCTTCGGATCGTCGAGGGCCCGTTGGAAATGCTCGGCCACATAACCCGACAGCTCCATCACCGTGACCCCCGCGGCGGTGAGTTCGTCTTGGTCGGCGAGGCCCTCGACCACCTTGGTGCTCGCGTAGCCCCACTGCATCAGCTGTTCGGCGTCCGGATCGGGCACCCCGATCAACCGGGTCACCACCATCATCGGCAACCGGTTGGCCATCTCCGACATCCACTCGACCGTCCCGTCCGGCCCGGCGTCGTCCCAAAGTCGCTGCGCGGTGTCGAGGACGAACTGTCGCAACGCGGTCACTCGCCGCGCACTCAGATGGGGCAGCAACAGCTTGCGGTGCACGGCGTGCGAGGGGTCGTCGGCCGTCGCCAGCGCCTGCATGTCCCCGCCGAGTTCGCCCATCACGAACGGCACGATCCGGCCGTCGCGATAGGTCATCGTCGCCGTCAGATTCGACGAGAAGTCCTGCGGCCGGGCCACCACGTCGGTGATGGCGTCCCAGTCGCACACGGCATAGAAATCCGAGTCGCCGATGCGGTGCACCGGACCCGCGGCACGCATCCGGTCGTACAGCGGATACGGGTCCTGGATGTAGCGGTCGTCGAACAACTCGATTCCGACGCCCGTGGTTGTCACCGTCATGTCTTCAGGGTCAGCGGTGGGCAGGCGTCGCGTCAACGGGGCGGCCAAAGATTGATATCCGCTGGTCAGCGGTGCCCACGCCGGTCGTCTCACCCGGGTCGGCCGACCTGCGTCGATGTTGAGATGACTTTCGGAAAACGTCTCACGGTGAGAACATGAGCGCGACGGTCTCGGAGGGGGCGGTGCACATGCCCGACGACTGGCTGGTCGGTGGCGACCGGCGCACGGCCGGCGCCGAACGGATCTATGCCGCGGCCGCCGACCTCATCGCCAGGGAGGGCTGGGATGCCTTCGACGTGGACGCGGTGGCCAAGCGCGTGCATTGTTCGCGTGCGACGGTCTACCGGCACGCGGGCGGCAAGTCCGAGATCCGTGACGCGGTGGTGGTGCGCGCGGCCGCGCGGATCGTGTCGGCGGTGGAGCAGGCGGTTGACGGGCTGACCGGCGCCGAACGCGTGGTGACCGCGATCATGGTGGCACTGGACCAGATTCGGCGTGATCCACTGAGCCACCTGACCATCAACTCCCTTGGCGGATCGCAGCCGATCGCATGGCTGACCGAATCCCCGGCGGTGGCCCGGTTCGCAGTCGACCTCAACGGGCTCACCGAGGACGACACCGATGCCGCGGAGTGGATCCTGCGCGTGGTGATGGCGATGCTGCACTGGCCCGTCCACGACGCCGAGGTCGAGCGCCGAATGGTGGAACGCTTCGTCGCCCCCGCGTTCGACGCGCGAAGCCGGCACGGGTCGCGGCCATGACCGCCAACGTCACGCCACGCCGGCCGGTGAGCGGGAAACAGGAGCGCGCGGACCGCACCAGGGCAATGGTGATCGAGGAGACCGTGCGTTGCGTTCTGGAGGAGGGTTTCGGCGCCGCGAGCGCCAAGCACATCACTGAGCGCGCCGGCGTGACGTGGGGCGTCATCCAGTATCACTTCGGCGATCGCGACGGCCTGCTGATGGCCGTCGTCGACAAGGGTTTCAGCGAGCTGCTCGCCACGCTGGGGGAGGTGGAGCCGAAGCTGAGCTCGGTGTCCGGCCGCGCCAGAACCGAGCTCGTCGTCAACGCCGTCGCAGACGCGTTCCTGAGCCCGACATCCATTGCCGCCCTTGAGATCCTGATCGCCACCCGCGCCAGTCGGGCCGACGTCGAGCAACGCCACCTGCTGGGGCTGTTCTCGACGCTCACCGATCTCGGCCGCTACGTCGCCGAGGGGCTAGATCCCGAGTCCGCCGATGCGGTGGGCAATCTCATCTGGACCACGTTGATGGGTGCGATGGTGGCCAAGATGGCGGTGCCCGGTCCCGTCGACGTCAGCCGCGAACTGCGGGCCCTGACCGATGCGATCACCGCCTACCTTGCGATTTCGGCGTGATGGGTCGCGGCTAGCGCGACTGACCACTCCCAAATCCCAGGCTGGCGTAGCGGGTCAGGTGGTAGTCAGTGGAGCCGAACTCGTACTGCAGCGCGGTCAGCCGCTTGAAATAGTGGCCGATCGCCAATTCCTCGGTCATGCCCATACCGCCGTGCAACTGCACCGCCTCCTGGCCGACCAGTCGCGCCGCGCGCCCGACGGTGGCCTTGGCCGCCGACACCGCCCGCGCCCGCACGTCGGGTTCGGCCTCGATGTTGAGCACCGCGAGGTAGACCGCGGCGACGGATTGCTCGACCTCCATGTACATGTCGACCATGCGATGCTGCAGCGCCTGGAAGCTGCCGATCGGCTGGCCGAACTGATGACGTTGCTTGGCGTATTCGACGGTGTCGGCCAAGACTTTTCGCATGCAGCCGACCGCTTCGGCACAGACCGCGGCGGCGCCTTCGTCGCGGGCCGCTGCGATCGACTCCCATGCACCGCCCTCCTCACCGAGCAGGGCCTGCTCCGGTAGCCGCAGCCCGTCGAAGACGATGTCGGCGGCCCGCCGATCGTCCACGGTCCGATACGGGTGCATCACCACGCCGGAGTCGCCGGCCCGGTCGACGACGAACAGCGACAGCCCGTTGTCGGTACGGGCGGTCACCAACAGGTGCGTCGCCAGCGGTGCGCTCATCGCGACGATCTTCGACCCGCTCAGGATCCATCCGTCCGCGTCGCGCTCGGCGGTGGTCGCCACGTCCTGCCAACGGTCACCGGATGCCGGTTCGGCCGCCGCCAACGCGACGATCGCGGTGCCCTCGACGATCTTCTCCAGCAGGCTTGCGGCAACTGCGCCGCCGGCGCGGCGCAGCAGTCCGCCTGCCACCACCACCGTGTCGACGTAGGGTTCGATCACCAGCGCGTGACCCAGCGCCTCGGCGATGACCATGATCTCGACCGGGCCGCCGCCGATCCCGCCGACGTCCTCGGGCAGCGCGGCGCCCAGGATGCCGAGTTCGGTGGCGAACCCACGCCAGATGTCGGGTTGCCACCCGGCGCCGGTCTTGGCCGCGGCGCGGCTGGTTTCGAGTCGGTATCTGCTCGACAGGAACTTGGTCAGCCCGTCGCGTAGCAGTTCCTGTTCCTTGCTCAGGTTGAAGTCCACCTGAAGTCCCCCATCAGAGTCCGAGGGCCGCTTTGGCCAAGATGTTCCGCTGAATCTCGTTGCTACCGGCGTAAATCGAGCCGGCCCGGTCGTTGAGGTAGCGCAACGGGGCCACCGCCTGCCACGGTTCGCCGCTGACGTAGCCGTCGGCGGGTGGTTCGTACTCCGCCACTGGTCCGCCGGGGAAGGTGGCGTGCGGCTGATACACCCGCCCGCGCGGCCCGGCCGCCTCCATCGCCAGTTCGGTGAGCGTCTGGCTCAGCTCGGTCGCGAGCACCTTGAGCATCGACGACGCCACGCCGGGGTTCTTCCCCTCGGCCACCGTCGCGAGCACCCGGTACTCGAGGATCTCCAGCACCTCGGTGCGGATGCGCGCGTCGGCCAACCGGTGCGCGAACGCCGGGTCGTCGAGCAGGGCACCGCCGCCGGGGCCCGGTTGCTCGGCCGCGACGGTGGCGATCTCCTGAGCCAACACCTGAAGTGCGGGTGACGATGCGCCGCCGCCGCGTTCGAACTCCAGCAGATACTTCGCGACGGTCCAGCCGTCGTCGATCTCGCCGAGCACGTTGGTCTTGGGCACCCGCACCTCGTCGAAGAAGACCTGGTTCTGCACCTCTTCACCGGAGGTCATCACCAGCGGGCGGATCTCGATACCCGGGGTGGCCATGTCGATGAGCAGGAAGGTGATGCCCTGCTGCTTCTTACCGGTCTTCGACGTCCGCACGAGCGCGAACATCCAATTCGCCTCGCGCGCATGGGTGGTCCAGATCTTGCTGCCGGTACAGATGAGGTCGCCGGCCGATTCGTCGACGACGGCCGCCATCGACAGTGCCGCCAGATCGGAGCCCGCCTCCGGTTCCGAGTAGCCCTGACAGAAGAACACCTCGCCGGTCAGGATCCGCGGAAGAAAGTAGTCCTTCTGTTCGTCGGTGCCGAACGCGATCAGCGCATGGGCGACCATCCGGATGCCCATCGGCGACAACGACGGCGCGCCGGCCAACTGGGACTCACGGCTGAAGATGTAGTGCTGGGTCAGGGTCCAATCGCACCCGCCATATTCGACCGGCCATGCGGGTGCCGCCCAACCGCGCTCGTGCAGGATGCGCTGCCACTTGATGCTGGCGTCGTGATCGGCGTACACGCTGGTCATCAGCCGGCCGGCCCGATGCAATTCCGGCGTGAGCTTCTCGTCTAGGAAAGTGCGCACTTCGTCGCGGAACGCCAGATCGGCGTCCGACCACGTCATGTCCATGGGCGATCCCCTGTCTGCAAGCTATCAAGACAGTAAACCTAGTTAGTTAAGTGGACGAACCGGGGTCGGAATCGGCGTGGACGACGGTGGCGCGTAGCGCAGGGATTCACGGGCCAGGTACTCGCGGAAGTACGGCAACGAGGCGGTGGTCACGACGGCGGGCAGCAGCACCTCCCACATCCGGGTGACCCGCCGCAGCACGTCGGCTCCCGAGGACGTCGCGTCGGACAGCAACTCGACTCCGATGACCGCCCCCAGGACCGTCTCGCCGACCGCTCGTGGATCGAGATCACGGTGCAGATCGCCCTCTTCGACCGCGGTCGCGGCGCGCGCCGACATCTCGTCGAGCCAACAGGTGTATGCGCGTGCAGCGGTGTTGTTGAAGCCGGCGAGCGTGCGCATCAACTGCACGGCGACGCGGGCCGTCAAGTCGGCGTTGAAGGCGTCCACGACGACGAACGAACCGTGCAGCAGGGTTTCGAACGCCGGCGACGACGATCCGTCGACGTTGCGGAAGGCGTGGAACAGGTTGGCGTTGCCCTCCTCGATGATCGCGCTGGCCAGCGACTCCTTCGAGTCGAAGTGGTAGTACAGCGCGCCCTTGGTCATTTGCGCGCGATCGATGATGAGGTTCAAACCCGCAGAGGCATAACCGATTTCAGAGAAGATCTGCACTGCCGAGTTGACGATGTGGCGCCGGGTGGCCTGTGCTCGGGATCGGCGCGCCACGGTGGGCATGCTAATCGATCAGCCGCTCAGCGGTGTGGCGTTCTTGATCGCGACCGCGGTGCGTCGCTTGATGAACTCGCCGAGGTAGGCCATCCGGTCGTCGGCGACAAACCCCGGAAGCGCCAGCGACCATGACTTCTCGAGGTCGCGGAGGAACCGCTCGGGTTTCCACAGGCTGCTGGTCTGCCGGATGCCCATGTACATCGCGACCAGTAGGTGAGCGACGTCCTCGGGGTCGAGATGGGTGGGGATGTCGCCGTCGTCGACGGCCTTGCGGGCGATCGACGTGTAGGCCGCCACCCATCTGCGCAGCACCTCGGACTGCATACCGTCCACGCGCCCGATCGACTCGATCAGGTTGAACCCCGCGCGGGTCGACTCGTCGCCGAGGTCGTCGGTGGCGATGCGAAGCGAGATGTCGATGAGGGCCTCAAGGCCGGTGAGCTTGCGCGCCAGCAGTGCCTCGATCGCCGCCTGGGCCTCGACGCTGCGTTGTTCGACGATGGCCGCGGCCAACTGGTGCTTGGAGCGGAAGTGGAAGTACATCGCACCCTTCGTCACCTCGGCGTCGTTGAGGATGTCGTCGAGGCTGACCCGGTTGTAGGAACGGTGAGCGAATTGGCGTGCGGCCGCGCGCAGGATCTGCGCCCGGGTGAGCTCGGGTCGTCGGTCTAATTGTTCGGTCAAGGCGCGGCACCGTTCTGCGGATAATCGTGTTTGCCGTAAATTAGCCATTTTCGCGATTCTTTCATTCGCGACACGCGGGGGTGCGATTAATCCAGGACGCCCGCCGGCAAATAAAGCGCAATCAATTTTCGATCAAGTAAATTAATTTCTCGCATTTCTTCGTTCTCGCCGGGGGTCAGGCCGCCGGTCTGCCGTCATCTCCCCAACATCCAAAAGGTATGTAAAGTACCCGATGTGATGACCGTCGGTCCGCTCGATACCGCGAAGCACTCGACGGTGCCGCCGACGGCGTCGCGCAGAGGTATTCACGGTGCGCACTGTCGTGGAGCAACGCTGAATGGTAGTTTCATCCCTGTTGCCATGGTCCGCGATGGCAAACCCCCTCAAATCCCTACGCGGACTGTGGCAACTTTGCTTGAGGGGGACAATTACGTCATATTGATAGGTCAACGGCATCGCGCGTGGCGGTGCTCGATACGGCCCGCGGCCGAATAGCAATACCGAGGTAGTTAACGGTGATGTGGGACCGAGAAGTCGACATGGTGTGCACCGGCTCCGGAGCGGCGGGGCTGGCCACCTCGGTAGCCGCGCGAGCGCTCGGAGGTGACGTGTTCGTCGCCGGGTCCCGGGCCGCCGCGGCAGATGCACTGGACTCCTGGTTGGGACTTGACGTTTCGGACCGCGAAACGTGTGAGTATTTCGCCGCGCTCGCCAGCGACCTGGAACCGATACGTTATGCGGGCGATCCCGGCGTGCCGATTTCTGTCGTGCACGCGACGACCGCCGAGAGGCGCGGCACGGTTGCGCCATTTGTCGGATCGCGCCTCGGCCAGTGGGCGGCACGCTGCATCTCGTCGCCGTACGGATTTCTCTACACCCGCGTTTCGGACTGGCGCACCGCCACGGCGCACACCGCCGACGGCGAACTGATCGAAGTCGCCGATCTCGGCGCGATCTCACCTGACCCGTCAGACCTCGGCGGCTCGCTTCTCGCCTGGCTCACGTCCCAGGCGGACGATCACGACATCGACATCGAGCCGGACTGCGCGCTGCAGCGCATCGTGTTCGAGGAAGGCTGTGCCGTCGGCGCCGTCTTCGACACCCCGGACGGAACGTTGGCGATCGGCGCCAGGCACGGCGTGGCCGTCGTCGGCCCGGCCGCCGACCTCGTCACCGCGGTGCCGGCCCCGGTCGCCAGCGGCGACGCGGCGCTGCGGGTCTGCCTGGTCAGTCGGCATGCCAGCCGGTTCGGTCGCGTCGAACTGCTGGCCTCCGAACCGCTGACCCAGTCGGCGGCATCGAGCTGTGAAACGGGAAACCGCGCGCTGCGGGTCAACCTGCACGAGACGCATGCCGAGTCGCCGGTGTGGCGCTGCGGAAAACTGCCCGGGTATCCGCCGCCAACCAGCTAGGTATGACAATCTGACTCAGGTGGAGAACCAATACCCGCAAGCGGGTCGGGGGGACCTCCCGGTCAAGGACATCGGCAGACTGTTGTTGCGTTGCGCGGACCGTTCGGGTCTGGTCGCCGCGGTCAGCGCTTTTCTCGCCGACGCCGGTGCCAACATCGTCTCCCTAGACCAGCACGCGACCCAGCCGTCGGGCGGCACCTTCATGCAGCGCACGATCTTTCACCTGCCCGGGCTGGCGGCCGCCCGCGACGGCCTCGAGCGCGATTTCGCCGACCGGGTGGCCTCGAAGTTCGACATGGATTTCCGGCTCACCGAGGCCGCCAAGCCCAAACGGGTCGCGATCATGGCGTCCAAGGAGGATCACTGCCTGCTGGATCTGCTCTGGCGCAACCGCCGCGGTGAGCTCGACATGTCGGTGGTGATGGTGGTCGCCAACCACGCCGACCTCGCCGATCAGGTGCGCGCGTTCTCGGTGCCGTTCATCCACGTGCCCGCGACCAAGGACAACCGGGAGGAAGCCGAGAGCCGCCAACTCGACCTGTTGCGCGGCAACGTCGACCTGGTGGTACTGGCACGCTACATGCAGATCCTCACCCCGCGGTTCCTCGCCGAGGTGGGCTGCCCGCTGATCAACATCCACCACTCGTTTCTGCCCGCGTTCATCGGCGCCGCCCCGTACCGGCGGGCCAAGGAGCGCGGCGTCAAGCTCGTCGGCGCCACCGCCCACTACGTCACCGAGGACCTCGACGAGGGACCGATCATCGAACAGGACGTGGTGCGGGTGGACCACCGCCAGACGGTGGCCGACCTGGTCCGCCTGGGCGCCGACGTCGAGCGCCTCGTATTGTCGCGGGCGGTGCTGTGGCACTGTGAGGACCGGATCATCCGATACGGCAACCAGACCGTGGTGTTCTAGGAGGAGACAGTGAAGACGTTCGACGGGATCGACGAGTTGGCCTCGGCGGAGGGCAGCCAGCTCGGACCGACCGAGTGGTTGGAGATCACCCAGGAACGGGTGAACCTGTTCGCCGACGCCACCGAGGACCACCAGTGGATTCACGTCGACCCGGAGCGTGCGGCCAACGGCCCGTTCGGCGGGACGATCGCCCACGGCCTGCTCACGCTGTCGCTGCTGCCACATTTCTCTCACCAGCTCTATACGGTGAAGAACGTCGCGATGGCGATCAACTACGGCTACAACAAGGTTCGCTTCATCACGCCGGTGAAGGTGGGCTCCAAGATCCGCGCCCGCGCCGAGATCTCCAAGGTCGACAAACTCGACGGCGCCGTGCAGGTCACCATGACGACGACGGTCGAGATCGAGGGCTCCGAGAAGCCCGCCGCGGTCGCGGAGTCGATCGCCCGCTTCATGGGCTGACGCGCAACTAGTACTGCGTCGAGCCCTGGTCGATCGAAAGCGCGGTCGCCGTCACGTATTTGGAGTCGTCGCAGGCCAGCCAGCACACCGCGTCGGCGACGTCCTCGGGTTCGAGCACCCAGGTGGGCAGAAACGGCGTCATCATGTTGGCCAGCGTGGGGTTGGTCTCCAGTGCCCTGCCGATCGCGTTGATCATCTCGCCCGAACCCATCGGGGTGTTGACCGGACCGGGATGCACGCTGTTGACGCGGATGTTGTGCCTGCCCAGTTCGGCGGCCAGTGCGCGGGCCATCCCGGTGATGGCGTGCTTGCTGGCCGTGTAGTGCACCATGAACGGCTGCAGCTTGACGCCTGCGGCCGAACTGATCAGGATGATCGACCCGCCGCGGCCCCCGTCGATGATCTTCTGCGCACCCGCGATGACCGTGTTCCAGGTGCCGGTGACGTTGATGTCCATGACATCACGCCAGTCGTCGGCGGTGATCTCGTTCCACACCTGCGGCGGGGAAATGCCCGCGTTGGCGACGATGACGTCGAGTCGGCCGAACGCGGAAACCCCGTCGGCGACGGCCTTTTCGAGTCCCTCGGCATCGCGGGTGTCGACCACCGATGCGAGAATCCGTCGACCGGTGGCCTCCACCAACCGCGCGGTCTCGTCGAGGTCGTCGGGGGTCGCCGAGTCATACGGCACGCACGCGGGCAGCTTGCCGGCGATGTCGACGGCGATGACGTCCGCGCCCTCGGCGGCCATCCGGACGGCATGTGCTCGCCCCTGCCCTCTGGCCGCCCCGGTGACGAAGGCCACCCTGCCGTCGAGTCGACCGCTCACGCTCGCTCCTTCTGTGCTGCCTTGACCAGATTGGACCCGATGATGATGCGTTGGATCTCGCTGGTGCCCTCATAGAGCCGAAGAAGCCGGACGTCGCGGTAGATCCGCTCGACGGGAACCTCGCGCATGTAGCCGCTGCCGCCGTGGATCTGCACGGCCAGATCCGCGACCTGGCCGACCATTTCGGTGCAGTACAGCTTCGCCGCCGACGGCGCGATCCTGCGGTCCGCACCGCTGACCCACAGGCGCGCGGCGTCGCGTACCAGTGCGCGACCGGCAAGCACTCCCGTCTGCTGATCGGCGATCATCGCCTGCACGAGTTGGAATTGGCCGATGGGCGTTCCGCCCTGGGTGGCGGTCGCGGCATAGCTGACCGACTCGTCGAGGGCGCGTTGGGCGGTGCCCACCGCCAGCGCGGCGATGTGAACCCGCCCGCGCGCCAACGACGTCATCGCCGCCCGGTAGCCGTTGTCCTCGCTGCCGCCGACCAGCGCAGAGTCGGGCACCCGGACGTCGTCGAGGGTGACGTCGGCGGTCCAGGCGCCCTCCTGGCCCATCTTGGCGTCCTTGGCGCCGACCGTGACCCCGGCGGCGTCGGCGGGCACCAGGAACACGGCGATACCCGCCCCGTCGGCGTCGGCCGGGCGGGAGCGGGCGAACACCACGAACAGATCGGCCACCGGCGCGTTGGTGATGAACCGCTTCTGCCCGTTGATGATCCAGTCGGAGCCGTCGCGAACGGCCTTGGTGCGCAGCCCCGCCGGATTCGATCCCGCGCCGGGTTCGGTCAGCGCGAACGACGCGACGACGTCGCCGGAGGCGATTCCCGGTAGCCAGCGCTTCTTCTGTTCGTCGGTGCCGAACCCGACGAGCACCTGCCCGGCGATGCCGTTGTTGGTGCCGAACATCGACCGCAGCGCCAGCGATGTGTAGCCCAGCTCCATCGCCAACTCGACGTCCTGGGCGAGGTTCAGGCCCAGCCCGCCCCACTGCTGCGGGATCGCGTAGCCGAACAGGCCCATCCTCTTGGTCTGCTCGCGCAGGTCGTCGGGCACCCGGTCGTCGGCCAGGATCTCCTGCTCGCGCGGCACGACGGCGCTGCGCACGAAGTCACGGGTCTGGGCCAGGATCTGGGCGAAGTCGTCGTCGCTGACTTCGGCGGTGGTCATCAGCTGTGCTCCTCGTCCGGGCTGGGGTGCGCCGTTGGCTCGGACGGCCCAACGACTCGACGGATCATATATGAAATATGATGTTGCTCCGTTGGGGCCCTCGCCGGGCCGCCGCCATTCAAGAGGGGTGATCAGGTGTCGTTGCTGAGCGGGCAGACCGCAGTCGTCACCGGAGGCGCGCAGGGCCTCGGGTACGCGATCGCGGAGGGGTTCATCGCCGAGGGCGCGCGTGTGGTGTTGGGCGATCTGGACCTGGCTGCCACCGAGGCGGCCGCCAAGCAACTGGGCGGCACGGACGTCGCACTGGCGGTGCGCTGCGATGTGACCAAGGCCGACGACGTCGACGCGTTGGTCAGCGCCGCGGTCACGACATTCGGTGGTCTGGACATCATGGTGAACAACGCCGGCATCACCCGCGACGCCACCCTGCGCAAGATGACCGAGGAGCAGTTCGACCAGGTGATCGCCGTGCATCTCAAGGGCACCTGGAACGGCACCAAGGCGGCCGCGGCGATCATGCGCGAGAACAAGCGCGGGGCGATCGTCAACATGTCGTCGATCTCGGGCAAGGTCGGACTGATCGGGCAGACCAACTACTCGGCGGCCAAGGCCGGCATCGTCGGGATGACGAAGGCCGCCGCCAAGGAACTCGCCCACCTGGGCGTGCGGGTCAACGCGATCCAGCCGGGGCTGATCCGGTCGGCGATGACCGAGGCGATGCCGCAACGCATCTGGGACGAGAAGCTGGCCGAGGTGCCGATGGGTCGGGCCGGTGAACCAGCCGAGGTCGCCAACGTCGCGCTGTTTCTGGCCAGCGATCTGTCGTCGTACATGACCGGAACGGTCCTCGAGGTCACCGGGGGGCGGCACATATGAGTCCACACCGAGAAGGACGAAATGGTGCGATTCACTCGCACTTTCTCGCCCGTTTGTCCGTTTCGGCGAAAGGGGGGATGAGCTGATGCGCGATGTGGTGATCTGTGAGCCCGTGCGCACGCCGATCGGCCGCTACGGCGGAATGTTCAAATCGCTGACGGCTGTCGACCTCGGCGTCGCGGCGCTCAAAGGGCTACTCGATCGAACCAAAATCGACCCCACCGCAGTGCAAGACGTGATCCTGGGCCACTGCTACCCCAGCAGTGAGGCGCCCGCGATCGGCCGTGTGGTGGCGCTGGACGCCGGTCTGCCCGTCAGCGTGCCCGGCATGCAGGTCGACCGGCGGTGCGGTTCGGGCCTGCAATCGGTGATCCAGGCCTGCCTGCAGGTGGGCAGCGGCGACAGCGACGTCGTGGTAGCGGGTGGCGCCGAGAGCATGAGCAACGTCGTGTTCTATTCGACCGATATGCGTTGGGGCGGTGCGCGATCCGGGGTGAAGGTGCACGACGGGCTGGCCCGCGGCCGCACCACCGCGGGAGGGCGGCACTATCCGGTGCCCGGCGGCATGATCGAGACCGCCGAGAACCTGCGCTGCCAGTACGGCATCTCCCGTCAGGAACAGGACGAGTTGGCGGTGGCCTCGCACCAGCGAGCGATCGCGGCCCAGAAGAACGGCATCCTGGCCGACGAGATCATCCCGGTCGCGGTGCCCACCCGTGACGGCGAAACCCTCATCGACACCGACGAACATCCGCGCGCGGACACCTCGGTCGAATCGCTCGCCAGACTGAAACCGATCATGGGCAAGGACGATCCGGAGGCCACGGTCACCGCGGGCAACGCCAGCGGCCAGAACGACGCCGCATCGATGTGCATCGTCACCACCCCGGAAAAGGCCGCACAGCTCGGGCTGACCCCGTTGGTGCGGCTCGTCTCCTGGGCGTCGGCGGGGGTGGCGCCCAACGTCATGGGCATCGGACCGGTCCCGGCGACCGAGGCGGCGCTGGCCAAGGCGGGGCTGACGCTCGGCGACATCGACCTGATCGAGCTCAACGAGGCGTTCGCCGCGCAGGCGCTCGCGGTGATGAGGGAATGGAACTTCACCGCAGAGGATCTGGACCGGACCAACGTGCACGGCTCGGGCATCTCGCTGGGCCACCCCGTCAGCGCCACGGGCGGGCGGATGCTGGCCACGCTGGCACGCGAACTCAACCGCCGCCAGGTCCGCTACGGCCTGGAGACCATGTGTATCGGCGGCGGGCAGGGTCTGGCCGCGGTGTTCGAGAGGGTCGGCTCGTGACCAGACTGGCTCAGACGCTCGGGTTGACCGAGTTTCAGACCGAAATCGTCGCCAACGTACGGCAGTTCGTCGACAAGGAGATCATCCCCGCGGCCCAGGAACTCGAGCATGCCGACGCCTACCCGCAGGCGATCGTCGACCAGATGCGCGAGATGGGCCTGTTCGGGCTGATGATCCCGGAGGAGTACGGCGGGCTGGGGGAGTCGTTGCTGACCTACGCGCTGTGCGTGGAGGAGCTCGCCCGCGGCTGGATGAGCATCTCCGGAGTCATCAACACGCATTTCATCGTCGCCTACATGCTGCGTCAGCACGGTACCGACGCGCAGAAGCAGCACTACCTACCGCGGATGGCGACCGGTGAGACCCGTGGCGCATTCTCGATGTCCGAACCCGAACTGGGCTCCGACGTCGCCGCCATCCGCACCAGGGCCAACCGCAACCCGGACGGGACATACACCATCGACGGGCAGAAGATGTGGTTGACCAACGGCGGCAGTTCGACGTTGGTCGCCGCGTTGGTGCGCACCGACGAGGGCGCCGACAGGCCGCACCGCAACCTGACCGCATTCCTCGTCGAAAAGCCCACCGGCTTCGGTGAAGTGGTGCCGGGGCTGACGATCCCGGGCAAGATCGACAAGCTCGGGTACAAAGGGATCGACACCACCGAACTGATCTTCGACGGTTACGTCGCGCAGGCCGACGACATCCTCGGCGAAGCCCCCGGCCAGGGCTTCTATCAGATGATGGACGGCATCGAGGTGGGCCGCGTCAATGTGTCGGCCAGGGCCTGCGGCGTGGGTATCCGGGCCTTCGAACTCGCCGTGCGCTACGCGCAGCAGCGCCACACCTTCGGCAAGCCGATCGCCGAGCACCAGGCCATCGCGTTCCAATTGGCCGAGATGGCAACCAAAGTGGAGGCCGCGCATCTGATGATGGTCAATGCCGCACGGCTCAAGGACTCCGGCGAGCGCAACGACGTCGCGGCGGGGATGGCGAAGTTCCTGGCCAGCGAATTCTGCTCGGAAGTCACCCAGCAGAGTTTCCGGATCCACGGCGGCTACGGGTATTCCAAGGAGTACGAGATCGAGCGGTTGATGCGCGACGCTCCCTTCCTGCTCATCGGGGAGGGCACCAGCGAGATCCAGAAGAACATCATCAGCAAGCGACTGCTCGCCGACTACCGGATCTGATCCGTGACGGGTCCCGAGACTTCTCAGTTCCTGGCTCGGCCCCAATTGGCCGAGGACGTGGCACGTTTCGTGCGCAAACGGATCTTCGACGGCACCTATGCCGCCGGCGAGTACGTCCGCCTCGACCAGCTGGCCGCGGAACTGGGGATCAGCGTCACTCCGGTCCGGGAGGCGTTGTTCGAGTTGAGGGCCGAGGGGCTGCTCGCCCAGCAACCGCGGCGTGGCTTCGTGGTGCTGCCGGTGACCGGTCGTGACCTGACCGATGTCTCTGACGTACAGGCCCACATCGGGGGTGAACTCGCCGCGCGGGCCGCCGCCAACATCACCGACGAGCAACTGCGCGAACTTGCGCGGATCCAGTCGCAGTTGGAGGACGCCTACGCCGCCGACGACGACGAGCGCGCCGTGCAGTTGAACCACGAGTTCCACCGTGCGATCAACGTCGCCGCCCACTCACCCAAGCTCGCCCAGTTGATGTCGCAGATCACCCGATACGCCCCAGAATCGGTGTTCCCCACCATCACCGGGTGGCCGGAGAAGTCGAACAAGCACCACCGCAGGCTGCTGGCCGCGCTGGAGAAGCGCGACGAGGACCTCGCCCGCACGGCGATGTCGCAGCATCTGGCCGCCGGGGCCAAACCGTTGATCGACCACCTCACCGCCTGCGGTGTGATCAGTTAGCCGCCCAGCAGGGCGCGCAGCCCGCCCACGTCGACCTTGCCGGTGGCCCTGCAGGGGATGTCGTCGACGGAGTCCACGACCCGCCACACCGTCGGCACCTTGAACGCGCTGAGCCGTTGGCTGGCGGCGGCCCGCAGCACCTCCACGTCCAATTGCGACACCACCGCGGCACCGACCGCGCCGGTGACCTCGGTGACGAATGCGCTGTGCACACCGTCGATGGTGCGCAGCGCCTGTTCGACCTCGCTGGGGTAGACGGTCGCCCCGCTGACCTTGAACATGTCGTCGACGCGGCCGTGGTAGAACATGAACCCGTCGCGGTCGAGATGACCGAGATCGCCGGTGGGATAGTAGCCCTCGGGGGTGAAGACGTCCTCGCGTCGACGCCGGCAGATGCCGCGCATGACGTGCGGACCGCGGATCTGGATCTCGCCCACCTCACCGGCCGGCAGCGGTTCGCCGCTCTGCGGGTCGACGATCCGCACCGAGATGCCGTCGAACGGCCTGCCGCAACTGCCCCATGCCGATCGTGGCATGTCGGTGTCGGCCCGATAGCCGCAGTACGGTCCGAACGACTCGGTCATCCCGAACAGGTTGGCCCGCGCCCCGGGTTCGGACCGCTGCTCGGGCGGCAGCAGTGCCTGCATGCTGCCCTGCCGTAGCGTCGACAGATCCGCTGCCACCGCGACGTTTTCCCGCGCCAGTGCCTGGGCCTGGTCGGGCCAGCCGCGGAACAGGGTCACCCGTTCGCGCTCCAGCAGGCGCAGGGTGGTCTGCGGGCTGGGGATCGCCTCGGTCACCAACGTGGCGCCCGCCGTCAACGCCGAGAGCACGCCGCCGGCCAGCCCGCCGACCCAGAAGAACGGCATCGGCAGGTACAGGCGCGTGTCGGCGTCGATGCACCGCGCGGCCTGCCCGGACCGCACGGCGCCCAGCGCATTGCCGTGCGAATGGATGACGCCCTTCGGCGGCCCGCTGCTGCCGGAGGTGAAGACGATCGCCAGGGTGTCGCTGGGCGTGACGGCACCGGTGATGGCACCCACCGGCACCGACGCATCACCGTCAGGCAGCCGGTCGGAACGCCAGACATCGCGCAGTGCAGGAAGTTCGGAGCGCATCGACGCTATCTCGTCGAGATACCGGTGCCCACGGAACTCCTCGACGGCGACCAGATACCGCACCGAGGCCGTTCGCAGTGCTGCGGCGAGCTCGGGCGGCTGCAGCAGTGTGCTCAGCGGCACCAGCACCGCGCCGATGCGGGTGAGCGCCACCGCGATCTGCACCCACTGCACACGGTTGGGCATGAGCAGGCCCACGCGGGTGCCTTTGCCGACTCCCGCCGCCACGAACGCCGCCGCCAGATCGCGGGTGGTGGCATCGAGTTCGGCATAGGAGATCCGGGTGTCGGGGTCGATCACCGCGGGCTTGGCCCCGTCGACCTCGGCGCGCAACCTGACCAGTGCGTCGACGGTGTCAGTCATCGAACACCTCGGCCAGGCGCTTCAAATCGACCTTGCCGCTGGACATCACCGGGATACGGGTCGCGGGGACGGCGACGAAGCGGCGTGGAACCTTGTACGACGACAACTCGTCTCTCAAGCGCGTGCGCAGCGCGTCTTCGTCGAATTCGTCGTCGTCCTCCAGCGCGATGACCGCCGCGACGAGCTGACCGCGTTGTGCGTCGGGCAGCCCGATCACGTGAGCCGCCATCCCGCCGGTGACCTTGGCGATCGCCTTCTCCACTTCGGCGGGTGCCACGTTGGCGCCCGCGGTCTTGATCATCGCGCCGCGTCGGCCGATGTAGTAGACGAAGCCGTCGTCGTCGGTGCGCACGAGGTCTCCGGTGTGAAACCAGCCATCGGGGTCGAAACACTGCTCTCGGCTGAGCTTGTAATAGCGTTCCATCAGATACGGTCCGCGGATGCAGAATTCGCCGACCTCACCGGCGATGACCGGTCGGCCGGTGTCGGGGTCGATGACCTTGGTGTCGAAGCCGGGCGACGGTTTGCCGAACGAACCGCGCCGGTGTTCCGGTTGGTCGGATTGGTCTTCGCTGATCGTGATCACGCTGCCTGATTCGGTCATACCGAGCATGGTGTGGCGCAGTTCGGGGTCGGCGGGCCGCACCTCCGGCGCCATGATCGGGTAGAGGTTGCCGCGGCGGATGGCGGACAGATCACGGTCGGCGAGGCTCGGGTGGCGCGCCAGGTGGGCGATGGTGGCCACGAAACCGTTTGTTACCGTGGGCTTTTCGGCTTCGAGCAGGTCCAGTGTTTCGCCGGCGTCGGTGGCGTTGGAGCACACCAACGTGCCACCGGCCAGAAACATGGCCAGGATGGCGTACGCGAGGCCCCCGATCCAGAAGAACGGGGAGTTGCTGAACAACCTGTCCTGTTCGGTCAGAGTCCGGATCTCGTTGAGCTCTATCTGGTGTGCGAGAAGCGACGAGTGCGTGTGGACCACGCCCTTGGGCGCACTCGTCGAACCGGAGGTGTACACGATTGCCAGCCAGTCACTGGGATCGACGTCGTCTTCGAGCGCGGTGAGCAGCGCTTCGTCGACAGTGTTCGGGGGCCTCGCGTCGAGAAGGACGTGACGCAGCAGCGGCACCGTGGCGCGTTCGATGTCGGCCAGTCGCCGGACGTAGTCGTGGGCGCGGTAGGCACGGGTGCCCAACAGGATTTCGACGTCGGCGTGCGCGAGTTGCCTCGCCATCTCCGGCGCGGTCGCGAACGTCGAGAAGGGTACGACGACCGCGCCGATGCGTGCCGCGGCCAGCATCGCGACGACGAAGTCCGGCCCGTTGGGATAGAGGATGCCCACGTGTGTGCCCTTGCCGGCGCCGAGGGCGATCAGACCGCGGGCCAGTAGAGCCGATCGCCGGTCGGCATCGGCGTAGGTGAGCCGGTCGGAATCGCACACCAGCAGCGGGTGGTCGCCGCGACGGCGCGATTGCTCGCGCAGCACCGCACCGACGGTCGGTTCAGCCATGGCCGACGGCACCACTGAAGAACTCCCGGATCGCACCGAGGTCCGGCTTGCCCGACGGGGTGCGCGGAATGCGGTCGACGACCGCGATTTCGGTCGGCACCTCGTAACGCGCCAGTCGGGTGCGCAGATGCTCGGTGAGCGTGTCGGTGTCTGTGCCGGTGTCGCCGCGCAGTTCGACCATGGCGACCGGCGTCTCGCCGAGCCGCTCGTCGCGGCGGCCCACCACCGCGGCGCTCTGCACGGCCGGATGACTCTCCAACGCCGAGCATACGTCGTCGGGCATCACCTTGAATCCGCCCCGGATGATCGCCTGATCGGCGCGGCCGAGGATCCACAGGAACCCGTCGGCGTCGATGCGTCCCAGATCGGTAGTTCTCATCCAGTCCGCCGAAGGGCCGAGTTGACCGGGTTTGACCTCGAGCAGCCCGGGCTGGTCGGGACCGAGCGGGTCGCCGTTGTCGTCGACGACCCGCAGCGCTGCACCGAGGGTGGCCCGGCCCACGCTGCCGCGCTTGGTGTTCCAGTACTTCTGATAGTCGCCCAGCGTCCAGCCCGCGACTCCACCGCCGAACTCCGTGGCTGCGTAGGACGTGAGCACCGGGATGCCGAACTTCGCGGTGAACGCGTCGGCGTCGTCGGCGGACAGCGGCGCGGTCCCAGAGGTGACGGCCCGGATGCTCTGCAGGTCCTCGGCGCTCAGATCCGAATGCAGCACCGTGCGCAACGCCGCCGGCACCAGCGAGACCGCCTGTGGCCGGTGCCGTCGCACCGCGTCGGCCCAGGAGCCCAGCTCGAAGCGGTCGAGCAGCGCGAACGACCTGGCCTCGCAGACGCACTGCAGCACCCGGTACACGCCGCCGATGTGTACCAGCGGGGCGTTGACGATCGCGACCCCGCGGCGCAGCTGTGTCGGTCCGGGCGCGGCCGCGAAGTCCCGCCCGATCACACTGCAGGCCAGCATGTCGTAGGTGAGGTCGATTCGCTTGGGCGGGCCGGTCGTTCCACTGGTCAGCATCCGTACGGCGACCCCGACCCGTGCGGTGTCGTCGGCCGGCCGCGGGGCCGCGGTGACCGTCGGCGCATCGGCCAGGCCGCGAATCGCCGCCGTGGCCGTCGAGGACGTCGGCCCCACCAGCGACAGATCCGTACTGTCGCCGATGACCAGCGGCAACCGAAGAGTTCCGAGGTCGGCCCGGACGCGGTCCTCGCCTCTGGCCGGATTCACGACGACGACGGTGCCGCCCGCCATGAAGACCCCGAGGAACGCCGCGACGTGGGCGGGTGTGTTGCGCAGCAGGATTGCGACTTGACCGGTGCTTCCCGGTAGCTCGGCGACTTGTCGGGCCAGGCCCGCGATCTCGCCCCAGGTGTGCCAGCGGCCCTCGAATTCGACGGCGCGCGCACCGGGTTGCAGGCCCAGTACGTCGACGATGCGGTCCGACAGCGGATGGTCTGCCATCAGCGGATCCTCGGCTCGGCTGTGCCGACGTCGGTGCGCGCGGCGAGTTCGGCCTGCCCGATCGGATTTCCGAGCCGGGTGTAGATCAGGTTCTGTTCGAGTGCGGCGCGGTACGGCTTCTCCAGTGACTCCCAGATGGCCTTGACCGTGCCCTGGGTGGCCGACGGGGGTTTGGCCGCGATCGTGGTGGCGATGTCGTGGGCGCGCGACCAGAGCCGGTCGGCGTCGACGACCTCCGAGACCAGTCCGATACGCAACGCGGTCTGTGCGCTGACGCGTTCGTCGTTGCCCATCAACGCGATCCGCAAGGCCTCGGCCAGCCCGACACGGCGCATCATCCCGATCGGCTCGAGGGCACAGACCAGCCCCGCGGTGACATGCGAGTCGAAGAACGTGGCGTCCTGCGAGCAGATCACCACGTCGGCTTCGTTGACAAAGTAGAACGCACCCGCGGTGCACATCCCCTGTACCGCGCACACCACCGGCTTCCACGTCTTCTGCCATTTCGGGCTCAACTTCTCGCCGGGATCCTCGTGGTTCCAGACGTTCTCGGGCTGCCCGTAGGGGGTCTTGATGTCCAGACCCACGCTGAAGGCCCGGTCGCCGGCCGCCCGCAACACCACCGCGTGCACGGTGTCGTCGAACTTGACCGCCTGCCAGGCTTCGGCCATCTCATCGCACATGGTGCGGTTGAACGCGTTGAGCGCGGCGGGCCGGTTCAGCGTGATCGTGGCGACGTGGGCGGTGGCGTCCACGTCGAGCAGGATCGTCTCGAAACTCTGCGCGGTCATCTGCACTGCCAGTTCGGTGGCCGCTTTTCCATGAACGCCTTGGGGCCCTCCAGCGCGTCCTCGGTGCGGATCACCCGCTCGCGGAACGTCTCGGCAAGGATCTCGGCCTCCTGCAACGGAAGGTCCAGCGTCTTGTGGATGGCCAGCCTAGTGCCCCGAACCGCCAGCGGCGCATTGGAGTTCACGATGTCGGCGATCTCGTGCGCGCGCTCGAGGAGCCGGTCGTGCTCGACGACCTCGCTGATCATCCCCAGCTCGTAGGCGCGTTGGGCGCTCATTCGCTCGTGTCTGCCCGTCAGCGCCATGCGCAACGCGATGTTGCGCGGCAGCACGCGGGCCAGCCGGACCATCTCCCGGCCCGCCACCAAACCGATGCTCACATGCGGGTCGAAGAAGGTGGCCTGGTCGGAGGCGATCGCGATGTCGCCGGTGGTGATCCAGTCCAGGCCGGCGCCGCAGCACAACCCGTTGACCGCGGCCAGCACAGGTTTGGCCATCCGGCGAAACGGGGGAGTGCCCTCCTGGGGCGCCTCCCACTGCTCGTAGGTGGACAGGTAGGGCCGCTCGTAGATGACCCGGCCGTCTTCGGGGATCACGCCGACGTCGGCCCCGGTGCAGAACGCGCGGCCGGTGCCGGTGACGACGAGAATCCAGACGTCGTCGTCGTTTTCGGCCTCCTCATAGGCCGCACGCAGTTCGCCGATCATATGGGGGCTCAACGCGTTGAGCGCCTTGGGCCGGTTCAGCGTGATGGTGGCGGTGTGCCCGTCGGTGTCGTAGGTGATGTCGTCATAGGACATGGCAGATCCCTTCGTCGGCAACGTGCGGGGTGTCGCCCCCTCGGGACATCGTCAATTGGCCGTCGGTCACCGTCGGATCCACCGTTCCTGTGCTCTATGGTCAGGCATACAGTAGTGCTATCTTGTACAAGTTAGCAAGGAAAGTGCACGGACCGAACAGGTGTCGAGGAAGGCAAGTCATGGCCGAGGGCGCACCCCGATTCGGCGAGCAGCCGCTTGCGCAGACCGTCGCCGCAGCCGGTGCCATGCGTCGTCTGACCGGTCTGCTGTTGGCCATGGAGCAGGACCATCCCGCCGTCGATGCGATGCTCGAGCAGTTCGGCCGGTGGGAAGCCGAGCTCACCGCCGCACAGCCGGCTGATCTCACTCCCCGCATCGGCCCGGAAAGCACGCCGGCGCAACGTGTTTATCTGGACCACGCCTTCGACATCGGCGCGTACAACCCGTGCTTTCCCGAATACACCTTCGACCGCCTCGACGCCGACACGGCGTCGGGGCGGGTGACCTTTCCGCTGCCGTTCGAGGGGCCGCCGGGACTGGTCAACGGCGGGTTCCTCGCGGTGTTCTTCGACTGTGTCACCCAACACCACAGCTGCGCTTCGGGGCGCACCGGCAAGACGCGTTCGCTCACGGTGAGCTTCCGCAGGCCGACACCGATACTGGTCGAACTCGGCTTCGACATCGTGCGGGTGGAATCCGACGGGCGGGTGACGTCGACGGCGCGGCTGCTGCACGGTGACGATGTGCTGTGCACAGGGGAGTTCAGCACGTCGGCCTCCCCGCCGGACAAGTTGAGCGTCTTCGACTTCGGTGCCCGGCGAATCAGCGGCCGATGACCAGCGTGCAGCGCGTCCGGCAGCCGAGGGTGGCCGAGATCGTGGCGGCGCGCCTGCGCGACGACATCCTGTCGGGCCGAATCAAGGAGGGCGACGTGCTGCCCCCGCAGGACGATCTGCTCGCCGAGTTCGGGGTGAGCCCGCCCGCGCTGCGCGAGGCGATCCACCTGCTGGAGACCGACGGTTTGATCTCGGTGCGGCGCGGCAACGTGGGCGGCGCGGTCGTTCACCCCCCGTCGGCCGAACGCACCGCTCACATGATCAGCATGGTGTTGCAGACGCGAGCGGCGACACCGGCCGACGTCAGCGGGGCGCTGATGCACCTGGAGCCGATCTGCGCGGGCATGTGCGCGGCCCGCGATGATCGGATGACCGAGGTGGTGCCATACCTCGAGGACGAGATCGCCAGGCAGACCGAGGAATTCGATAACCTGTCGCAGTACGTTCCGAATGCCAGGCGTTTTCACGAGGCGATCGTGTCGCGGTGCGGAAACGAACCGATGATCCTTCTCATCGGATCGCTGGAACTGATCTGGTCGGCGCACGAGTCGTCGGTGTGGAGCGACGAGACCAACACCGCTGATCCGATGAACCACCAGACGATGCGCGCGGCGCTGCGCGACCACCAGCGATTGCTGAGCGCCATCCGGGACGGTAACGAGGCGCGGGCGGTGCGGCTGGCCCAAGACCACCTGGCCGCCGCGCGTCGGAACACGCTTGCCGTCGGCTCGGACAAAACCATTGAAGCCAAGTTGATTTCGAACGCCGAGCACTGAGGAACTGATGATGACAACTCCCGCTGACGACCGTGTGCTGTTCGATGTCGACCACGACAAGCGCATCGCGACCATCACGTTGAACAACCCCCGCCAGCGCAATTCCTACGACGCGGCGATGCGCGAGACCATCGGTCGTCATCTCGACCAGGTGGCCGACGACGACGACATCACCGTGGTGCTGCTGCGCGGCGCGGAGGGTGTGTTCAGCACCGGTGCCGATATGAACAACGCCTACGGCTGGTACGGCGACAAGGACTCCGCGCAGGCGAAGAGTAGGCCCAGCCAGCGTCGACGCCTCGCGGTGGACCGCAAATCGTTTGGCTTCTACCACAATTTCATGGGCTTCCCGAAGGTCACGGTGGGCGAAATCAGTGGTTACGCGCTGGGCGGTGGGTTCGAGATGGCGTTGATGACCGATATCTCGGTGATCGCGCGCACCACCAAGATCGGCATGCCGGCCACCCGGTTCCTCGGCCCCGCACTGGGCAGCCTGCACATGTTCTTCCACCGGCTCGGGCCGGTGGTGGCGCGCCGGTTGCTGTTGACCGGCGACATCATCGAGGCCGGCGAGCTCGAGCATCTCGGCGTGTTCACCGACACCTGCGATGCCGGCTCGGTCACCGCCAGGGCGCGGTACTGGGCGGAGAAGGTGGCGAAGATGCCCGCCGACGGCGTCGTCATCGCCAAGGAGGCGTTCCGGCTCGTCGAACAGAGCCAGGCCTACCAGGGCGAAGAGGTGGCCAGCTACCTCTTTCACGCCTACGGCACGAACCTGCAGTTCGCCGAGGGCGAGTTCAACTTCGTCAAGACCCGCGCCCAACACGGCACCAAGGAGGCGTTCCGGCTGCGTGACGAGCATTTCCACGTACCCGAACCCGAGCTATGAGCTGAGCGGTCGCTAGGTATACAGTACGTGTTAGTTTTGTAACGTCGTCAACGTCGAATCCCGAGGTGGAGAACATGCCCACACCCGTCATCGTCGGTGCTGCCAGGACCGCCATCGGCCGGTCCTTCAAGGGCACGCTGGTCAACACTCCGCCGGAGACGCTGATCACCACCATCCTGCCCGAGGTGATCCGCCGCTCGGGGGTCGACCCGAAGGACATCGACGACCTGATCTTCGCCGAATCGAATTACGGCGGCGGCGATCTCGCCCGCTATGCGGCCGACGCCACCGGCTTGCAGGACGTGCCCGGCCAGTCGGTGAACCGGCACTGCGCGGGCAGTCTCACCGCGATCGGCAACGCGGCCGCCCAGATCGGCTCCGGCATGGAGCGGGTGCTGGTCGCCGGCGGGGTGCAGTCGTTGTCGATGACGCCGGTGGTCAACTGGCGCATTCCCGGCCCGGAGTTGAAGTTCGAGGAGCGGTGGATGACCCCCACCCACGTCGAGACCCCGGACGCGCCGACCCGCGACATGTCGATCACCGTCGGCTGGAACACCGCGCAGTCGGTCGGCATCACCCGCGAGGAGATGGACGAATGGGCCGCGCGGTCGCATCAGCGCGCGATCGCCGCCATCGACGCGGGCAAGTTCGTCGACGAGATCGTGCCGCTGAAGGTGCAGCAGTTCGACGGTTCGGTGATCGACTTCAGCGTCGACGAGCATCCCCGCCGCGACACCACCGCCGAGAAATTGGCGGGACTCAAGCCACTGCACCCGGAGATCGAAGGCTTCTCGATCACGGCGGGCAACAGCAGCGGGACCAATGACGCCGCGGCCGCGGTCGCGCTGGTCGACAGCGATTATGCCGATGCCGAGAAGCTGACGAAGCTGGCCACCGTGAAGGCTTGGGCCGCAGCGGGTGTCGCACCCCGCGACTGCGGACTGGGCGCGGTGAAGGTGATCGGCAAGGTGCTCGACCGCGCGGGCCTGAAGGCCTCGGACGTCACGCTGTGGGAGATCAACGAGGCGTTCGCCTCGGTGCCGATTGCCGCATGCCGCGAGTACGGCCTCGACGAGGAGCTGGTGAACTTCTCCGGAAGTGGCTGCAGCCTCGGCCATCCCATCTCGGCATCGGGTGCACGGATGGTCACCACGCTGATCTACGAGCTGCAGCGCCGTGGTGGCGGCATCGGGGTGGCCGCGATGTGCGCGGGCGGCGGCATGGGCGGCGCCGTCGTCATCGAGGTCTGATTACGGGCGATTTGGGCGTGGCTGGTCGCGGTGGGCGCGACTGACCACGCCGAAATCGCAAGGTTTTCAGCGTTTGCGCGGTTTGGGCTTGCCCTGTTCGAGCAGCCTTTCGGCGTGATCGAGGATGCATTCCAGCACGAACTCGAAGTTGTTCTCGTCGGCCGCGCCGATGTGGTGACCCTTCTGATTGGCCTGGGCGAGCAGCGGCGTGGTCTCGGCGTCGATGGTCATCGTGTCCTCGATGTCGCTGGGCCCGCCGTCGCCGGTGGCCTGGTTCTTCTCCCGAAGTCGCTGCAACACCACCGACCCGCGCACGTGCACCGACACCGCCGAGTAGGTGTCGAACGCGTCCTCCGGCGACAGCCCCGCCTCGACCAGGCTGGCGATCGCCTTCTCCACCTCCTGCACGCCCACCCTCGCCGCGCGCGGGCTGAGTGCGGAGCGGATCAAAATCAGGTCGCACAGAATCGGATTGCCCAGAAACGTCTTTCGCATCGTGTGGGCATGGTTGCGTAAAGTCTGACGCCAATCCTTGGCCTCGACATAGGGAGTCGCGAACACGTACTGGCGCAGTGCGCGGTCCGTCATCGCATTGAGCAGGTCGTCCTTCTTGCGGAAGTACCAGTAGATGCTCGTCACCCCGACGCCGAGATGCTTGCCGAGCAGCGGCATGGACAGGTTGTCGATACCGACGTCTTCGGCGAGTTCGAACGCGCCCTTGATGATGTCGTCGGGGTTGATGGACCCGCGTTCGCGTCGCTGACGCTTCTCAGCGGTCGGTTGCCTCGCCACGAAGGGCACCTCCATGAAGTCGACTGCGCGCGCAGGCCCTTGCGCGCGGGGGAGCGGACCCGAATGTACCGTCAGCGGCCGGGTGATCTGCGTTTACGCAGCTGGGTCGCCGTTGAGCGCCTTCGGTCCTGGTGTTCCGCTCTTCTACTGTAAGACCTATAGTAAGTCTTTCTAACGCAACTGGCGAAGGGTGAAGGGTGGCCGACGAAATTCTCACCGGGCGGCGCGGACGCGTGCTCGTCATCACGATCAACCGACCCGATGCGCGCAACGCGGTGAACCTCGCGGTCAGCCAGGGGTTGGCCGACGCCGTCGACGAACTCGACGGCGATCAGAACCTGTCGGCGGCGGTGCTCACCGGCGCGGGTGGCAACTTCTGCGCCGGGATGGACCTCAAGGCGTTCGCCGCCGGAGAAGTGGTCGCGATCCCGGGCCGGGGGATCGGGTTCACCGAGCGACCGCCGAAGAAGCCGCTCATCTCGGCTGTCGAGGGCTACGCCCTGGCCGGCGGCACCGAAGTCGTGCTGGCCACAGACCTGGTGGTGGCGTCACGGTCGGCCAAGTTCGGTATCCCGGAGGTCAAGCGCGGCCTGGTGGCCGCCGGCGGCGGGCTGCTGCGACTGCACAAGCGCATCCCGTACCAGAAGGCGCTCGAACTGGCGCTGACCGGCGACAGCTTCACCGCCGAGCAGGCAGAGGCGTGGGGCTTCGTCAACGTCCTCACCGAACCGGGCGAAGCCCTCACGGGGGCAATCGAATTGGCGGAGCGAATCTCTGCGAACGGGCCGTTGGCGGTGGCGACCACCAAGGAGATTTTCACCAAGTCGGTGGAATGGAGTGAGGACGAGATGTGGCAGAAGCAGCTCGAATACATCATCCCGGTGTTCTCGTCCAACGACGCCAAGGAGGGCGCGATCGCGTTCGCCGAGAAGCGCGCCCCGAACTGGACCGGCACCTGAGATGGACCTCGGATTCAAGGACGCGGCCGCGGTCGTCGTCGGGGGCGGGCGGGGGATGGGGCTTGCCGCCGCTCGATGCTTCGCCGACGACGGTGCGCGGGTGGCAGTCATCGGCCGCACACAGGCGCTACTCGACGAGGCCGCAACGGATCTGGCCCGCCGGGGAAGCCCCGACGCGGTCGGGTTGGTGGCCGACATCACCGACGCCGAGCAGGTGGCGAGCGTATTCGACCAGCTCGGTCAGCGGTGGAACGGTGAGTTCAACGCACTCGTCAACGCCGTCGGCCCCGAGGTTGTCGGCACCTTCGAAGACCTGACCGACGAGCAGTGGCGCGCCGCGTTCGACGGCGGGCTGATGGGCATGGTGCACTGCGTCCGGTCGGCCCTGCCGTTGCTGCGCAAGGCCGAATGGGCGCGCATCGTGAATCTGTCGGCTCACTCGACGCAACGGCAGAGCGTCATCCTGCCCGCCTACACCGCCGCCAAGGCGGCGTTGACCAGCGTCTCGAAGAATCTGTCGCTGCTGCTGGCCAAGGACGAGATCATGGTCAACGTGGTCTCGCCCGGCAGCATCGCCTCAGAGGCGCTGACCGGCTGGGCCGCATCGGTCGGAGTGGACGGCACCGATCCCTACGCGTTGATGTCGGCCATCGACGAGCACTTCGGCCATCCGGCGCACCTCCCGCGTGCCGGGCTGCCCGAGGAGATCGGGCCCGTGGTCGCGTTCCTCGCGTCGCGGCGCAATTCCTACATGACGGGAGCCAACGTGAACGTCGACGGAGGCAGTGACTTCACCTGAGCACCTTCGCTCTACCGAGGAGGCGAACGACAATGGCGACGGCCAACGAGGCGCGTGAATGGGCCCGAAGCACGCTGCGCGGTATCGGCAATTCGCTCTACACGCCGTTCTGCGGTACGGACGGCGACGACATCGACTGGGACGCCTACCGCACGTTGGTGCGGTACTGCGTCGGCGAACTGCGCCACCCGATGCTGTGGTGCACCAGTGGCATCGCGGAGTTCTGGTCGCTGACGATGGACGAACGAAAGCGCCTGCTGGAGGTCGCGATCGAAGAGGGTCGCGCCGCCAATCCCGATGTCGTGGTGCAGGCATGCACCGCCGCGATGGCGGCCAAGGACTGTCTGGAGTTGACGTTGCACGCTCAGGACGTGGGCGCCGACATCGTCTACATCCAAACGCCGATGATGGAGGCCCACGGCGGCGAAGGCGTGCTGAAATTCTTCCGATACATCGCCGACCGCAGCGATATCGCGCTGGGAATGTTCAACTCGCCGTCCTCGGGCTACGTGCTGAGCCCACAGGAGAGCGCCCGCATCTACCAGGAGATCCCGGCGGTCTGCGCGACCAAGGAGGGGGCGTTTCGGCCCGCCGCCAGCAGACTGTTGCATGACCTGGCACCGGACCTGACGATCTGGGAATGCGACACCACGGTGTATCGCGCGGGCTGGTTACGCGCCGGGGTGGTGGGACCGGCCCAACTCGGTACCTCCGGGTATCTGTACGAAACCCCGGACAGGCCAGTCTTTTCCGAATACTGGGAGTTGATCTGGAGTGACCGCCTGGTCGAGGCGATGGATCACGCTGAGAAATCGGGCCTCGACCAGTTCGGCGTGGACATCCATTCGGGGTTCACCTGCTACCCCGGCCGGCCCGACTACTTCACGCACTGGGGCGGTGCGTTCAAATACGCCGCGTCGGTGCTGGGCCTGCCGATCGGCGCGTACCCGCATTCGCGCCCACCTCAGGCCGAGTTGCCGCCGGAGGCCAAGGCGCGAATAGAGGCCGCCTATCGGCGGTTCGGCCTTCTCGGCTGAGTGCCGGAACGTCGATGGGCCCCCTCGTCGCCGAGGGGGCCCATCACGTCTTGCGTCAGCGTGTTAGTTGTTGGCGCCGTCGCCACCGCCGGCGTTGTCGGTACTGGCCGACGGACCATCGGAGTCGTCACCGGTGGTGCCGGGGGTCTCGCCACCTTCGGCCGGCGTTGCGCCGTCAGCGCCGCCGGGGGTGACTGTGGTGCCGCCGTCACCGGCATCGTCACCGTCGAGATCGTTGTCGGCGTCGGTGTCGAGGTCGATGTCGAGGTCGAGGTCGTTGGAGTCGAGATCGTCGCCGCCGCCGAGCTCGCCGCCGCCGAGCTCGCCGCCGCTGTCGCCGTCGCCGAGGCCGTCGCCCTCACCCAGTCCATCCGAGGGTACGATCCCCGAATCGTCGGGCACAAACGACTTTTCGTTATCGGTCGACGTCTTCTGGAACTTCACCGCGATGGCGTTCTCTCCGGTCGGAATCTCGAGCGGTCCCGGTGCGGTCTCCTCGGTGGTGGTGAAGGTGTCCGCAGTGACCGGTGGGGCGAGCGCACCCGCGATCGCATTGGGGATCTGGACGAGGAAGAAGTTGACGAACCCCAGTTCGTGGAAGATGCCCGGGAACTGTTGATTCGGTGAACTGGGGTAGTCGATCGGGAAGCCGGGCACGTAGCCGTTGAGGAAGGCGTTGACGTACTTGGCGGGCAGGTCCATCAATTCGCTTACCGCCGTGTCGAGTTCGCCCGCCTGAATCGCGGCTCTGGTGAGGTCGAGAACCTCCATGAACTGAATGGTCGAGGTGACCTGAGCGGTCAGCAGCGCACGGCCCAGGTTGCCGGCGGTGCCGCGAGTCAGCAGGGCGTCAAACACCCGCGCGATCGGTTCGGCGCCAATGGATTCGAAGAAATCGCCGGGAATCGCGAATGCGTCGAGCAGCGTCTGCCGCGATTCGCCGAGCACGTTGACCAGGAACCAGACGTTGAGCACGCCGAAGGCCTCGACGAACTCGGCTTTGCTCAGCCAGCCCAACGACTCCGCCAGCGCCGTCGGAAGCGTGGTGAGCCCCCTTTCCTGCGCGGTCAACAGGTCGGTCAGCGCCGCGGTGATGGTGCCGCCGTAGGTGGACGGGAAGTTCAGCAGGGCCGTGGGCAGGGCCAGCGGGTTGGTGGCGTTCTGCGTGACGAACTCGAGAAGTTCGTTGTAGAGCGCGGGATTGGTCAGTGCCAGGCCGAGTCCGGTCTGCGCCCCCGAGATGTCGCCGCTTAGCGCGGTCAGGCTGGTCAAGGTGTTGTTCAGGGCGTGCTGCCAGGCGGTGAGGGGGTTGGCGAGCGCCGACAGCTCGACAGCGGCGGCACGGACCTCCGGCATGGCGGGGGTGGGGGCCACCGGGTTGACGGCGAGTGCCCCGGCGCTGGCCATCGCGACGCCGGCCACCATGAACTTGGTGCGGCGGGAGGTCGACGTGGAGCGGTCCGACCCTCGGTCGAATTCCGTCGAGTCTGCGCGGACGGCTAGTGGCACGATTTCTCCTTGAATGCGGTGATGATTGCGGTGAGGTTGCCTGTGCGGCGACTGAACATTAGCTGAGGGTTACCTAAGAAACAATAGGTATGCCTTTCCTCACAACAGCCTCGGGCTCCGGTCGGTGGTGTTCGACGGCGGGCCCGGGTCCGCGGGCACTTCGCTGACGGCCGTGAGCACGCGGGCATCCGTTCACTCCGCGGATTCGCCGACCCGCAGGCCTGCGGGTCGATCCCAGCGGAAGGCGCTACCGATAGGTGTACAGTATGTCCATACACCGAGCGTGAGCCGCCTGAGGAGGACTGACGGGTGAGCGTTGACGACCGTGTCGCACAACCCGTTGCGTCCACCCGTGATGTTCCGGTGCGCTACGAAGTCCACGACACCGGCGTCGCGGTGGTGACCCTGAACCGACCCGAGCGCATGAACGGCTGGGGCGGCGGGCTGGCCACGGCGTTTCATGCCCGGATCGACGACGCGGAGGCCGACCCCGCCGTCCGGGCGATCGTGGTCACCGGCTCGGGGCGGGCCTTCTGCGCCGGCGCGGACATGGGCGACCTGAGCGCGATCAGCGCGACCACCGTCGACGCCGCTTCCGACACCGATGTCAGCGCGCTGGTCGGCGAGCGCCATCCGCATTTCCTGGCCACCTTGCGCAAACCCGTCGTCGCCGCCATCAACGGCGCGTGCGCGGGCATGGGACTGACCCTGGCGCTGGCCTGCGATGTCCGGTTCGCGGCCGAGGGCGCGAAATTCACCACGTCGTTTGCGCGGCGCGGGCTGATCGCCGAGTACGGCATCTCGTGGATCCTGCCGCGGGTGGTCGGCCACGGTGTCGCACTCGACCTGCTGCTCTCGGGCCGGGTCTTCCTCGCCGACGAGGCCGCGCGCCTGGGGCTCGTCAACGACGTGCTGGCCGCCGACGACCTGCTGCCGCGGGCGATCGCCTACGCCGAGGACATCGCGATCAATTGCGCGCCCAGTTCTCTGGCGGTGATCAAGCAGCAGGTGTACGCAGACACTATGCGGGATGTGTTCGAGGCCAGCGCGGTCGCGGAGAAGCTCATGCACGAGTCCATGCAGCGAGCCGACTTCATCGAAGGCATCACCAGCTTCTTCGAGAAACGCCCGCCGAACTTTCCGCCTCTGAGCCTCTGAAAGGACAGCAACGATGACCCTGGGGTACCGACCCGTCGACGTCGACAACCACTACTACGAACCGCTGGACGCCTTCACCCGGCACCTGCCAAAGGAATTCAAGCGCCGCGGCGTGCAGATGGTCACCCACGGCAAACGCACGCTGGCGGTCATCGGCGATCGGGTCAACCACTTCATCCCCAACCCCACCTTCGACCCGATCATCGTGCCCGGATGTCTGGATCTGTTGTTCCGCGGCGAGATCCCCGAGGGCGTCGACCCGGCGTCGCTGATGCAGGTCGAACGGCTCGCCGAGCATCCCGAGTACCAGAACCGCGACGCGCGCGTGGACGTGATGAACCGCCAGGGCCTCGAGACGGTGTTCATGCTGCCCACATTTGCCTGCGGAGTGGAGGAAGCGCTCAAGGACGACATCGACGCCACCATGGCCTCGGTGCGCGCGTTCAACCTCTGGCTTGACGAGGACTGGGGCTTCGATCGGCCCGATCGTCGGATCATCTCCGCGCCGATCATCTCGTTGGCCGATCCCGAGAAGGCCGTCGACGAAGTCGAATTCGTGTTGGCCCGCGGCGCCAAGATGGTGCTGGTGCGCCCCGCGCCGGTGCCGGGCCGGATCAAGCCCCGGTCGCTGGGCGATCCCAGCCACGACCCGGTGTGGGCGCGGTTGGCCGAAGCCGGCGTGCCGGTGGGCTTCCACCTCAGCGACAGCGGATATCTGGCCATCGCCGCGCTGTGGGGCGGCAAGTCGACGTTCGAGGGGTTCGGCGCGAAGGATCCGCTGGACCAGGTGCTGCTCGACGACCGTGCCATCCACGACACGATGGCCTCGATGATCGTGCACGGGGTGTTCACTCGGCATCCCAAACTGAAGGTGGCCAGCATCGAGAACGGGTCCTACTTTGTGCACCGGCTGGTCAAGCGGCTCAAGAAGGCCGCCAACAACCAGCCCAGGCACTTCGCCGAGGACCCGGTCGAGCAGTTGCGCAACCACGTGTGGATCGCGCCCTACTACGAGGATGACCTGCCTGAACTGGCGGAGGTCATCGGCATCGACAAGATCCTCTTCGGTTCGGACTGGCCGCACGGCGAAGGCCTCGAGACGCCGGTGGCATTCCTCGAGGAACTCAAAGGCTTCAGCGACGAGGAGATTCGGAAGGTCATGCGGGACAACGCCTTGGACTTGCTGGGCGTGAACGTGCCGGCCGGCGCCTAGTGATGCGCGAGTGGACCATCGGGTCGGTCTTCGACGCGATCGCCGAGGCGGTTCCGGACCGGTTGATGACCGTGTGCGGCGCCCGTCGTAGCACCTTCGCCGAGTCGGCCGACCGGACCCGCAGGCTCGCGAACTACCTTGCGTCGCACGGCCTGGGTGCCCACCGCGAACGCGCCGAACTGCAGAACTGGGAATGCGGTCAGGATCGCGTCGCGCTGATCATGCACAACGATCTCTACCCCGACATGGTGATCGGATGTCTGAAGGCGCGCACCGTCCCGGTGAACGTCAATTACAACTACGCGCCGCGGGAGATCGCCGACCTTCTCGCCTACCTGCGGCCGCGGGCCGTCATCTACCACCGTTCGTTCGGGCCGAAACTGGCCGAGGTGCTGCCCGGCTCAACCGCGGACCTGCTGATCGCCGTCGACGACGACACTTCGGTCGCGCAACTGTCCGGGTCGATCGGCCTCGAAGACGCGCTCGCGCAGGGGGACTCCGATCGCGACATCTCGCCCTCGCCCGATGACGTGATGATGGTGTGCACCGGGGGGACCACCGGGCGCCCCAAAGGCGTGATGTGGCGGCAGAGCGACACCTACGTCGTGTCGATGAACGGCGCCGACCACGAGGCCGCGACCGAAATCCACGCCAAGGTGCGAAACGGCGGGCAGCCGTGGTTCGCGGTGTCGCCGCTGATGCACGCCGCAGGCATGTGGACCGCGTTCGCCGCGCTGCTCAACGGATTACCTGTGGTGCTGTATGAACGGACCAGCTTCGACCCTCGCGCGGTGTTGCAGACCGCCGAGCGTGAGAAGGTCGGTTTGATGACGATGGTCGGCGACGCCTATGCCGGGCCGCTGGTCGACGAGCTGCGCAGCGGGTCCTACGACCTGTCGTCGCTGTTCGCGATCGGCACCGGGGGAGCGGCGACCAATGTCAAACACCAACGCGCGCTGCTGGATCTCCTGCCGCAGATCACCCTGATCAACGGATACGGTTCATCCGAAACCGGCAACGTGGGCTTCGGCCGAAGTCAGCGCGGCGCGGAGAAGGACACCTTCGAGTTGCGGGAGGGCGCGCTGGTGCTGTCCGAGGACTACACCCGGTTTCTGCGGCCCGGCGAAACCGAAGTCGGCTTCGTCGCGCGCGCCGGGCGGATTCCGCTGGGCTACTTCGACGACGAGGCGGCGACCCGCAAGACCTTCCCCGTCGTCGACGGGCAGCGGGTGGTCATCTCCGGCGACCGCGGATCGTTGGCGTCCGACGGCACGCTGCGGTTGTTCGGGCGAGACTCGTTGGTGGTCAACACCGGAGGAGAAAAGGTGTTCGTCGAGGAGGTCGAAGAGGTGCTGCGCGCACATCCGGCGGTGTCCGACGCGCTGGTGGTCGGGCGGCCCAGCGAGCGGTGGGGTGAGGAGCTCGTCGCATTGGTCGCCCTGCAACCCGGCGAGCCGCCCACCCAGGAGGTGCTGCACGCCGCGTGCACATCGCAGCTGGCCAGGTTCAAGGCGCCCAAGGCATTCCTCGTCGTCGACGAAGTCCGGCGCCTCGGGAACGGAAAGCCGGACTATCGCTGGGCCAAAGCCGCCGCCGCGCAACGGGTGAACGCATGACGATCAAGGCCATCGACTGTCTGGTCAACGTGCATTTCGGCGAAACCGAGCAGCAGCCGACATGGATGCAGAAGGTGCGCGACGACTACTTCAAGGGTCCGCAGTCGATGTTCGCGCCGGTCGAACGGTCCGAATTACTCGACGAGATGGACGAGCAGGGTGTCGCCAAGGCGATCCTGATGGACAGCATCGCCAAACCGTCGACAACGGCACGCAAGTTCGTCGAAGCCAGGCCGGATCGGTTCGCGCTGGCGGTCGGCGGCGTCAACCTGTTGCGGCCGATGCCGTCGTTGCGTGAGCTGACCGCGGTGGTCGGCGACCTTCCCGTGGCGTACGCCGCGGTGGGGCCGAGCTTCTGGGGCGACGGCCAGTACCCGCCAAGCGATGCCGTGTATTACCCGCTCTACACCAAGTGCGCAGAACTGGGTCTGCCGCTGTGCGTGAACACCGGAATCCCGGGCCCGCCGATCCCCGGCGAGGTGCAGAACCCCATTCACCTCGACCGCGTCTGTGTGCGTTTCCCCGAGCTCAAACTGTGCATGATCCACGGGGCGGACCCGTGGTGGGACATCGCGATCCGGCTGCTGATCAAGTACGAAAACCTGCGGCTGATGACGTCGGCGTGGTCGCCGAAACGCCTGCCGGACAGTCTGTTGCACTACATGCGCACCCGCGGGCCGGACAAGGTGATCTATGCCTCGGACTGGCCGGTGCTCAAGATGCGCCGCGTCGTGCCCGAAGCGCAGGCCCTCGATCTGCCCGCCGAGGTTCTCCAGAACTACCTCTACAACAATGCAAACGAATTCTTCTTCGGACAGGAGAGTTGACGAATGGATCGCTACGAGCTGCGGCGGCTGGACTACAGCCTGACCGAGGATCACGAAGCCGTTCGTGACGCATACCGGGACTTCTTCAAGACCCACTGTCCCATCGAGACCGTGCGCGCGGCCGAGGCCACCGGGTTCGACAAGAGCCTGTGGGAGCGGCTGTGCGCCACGGGCGCCACCAGCATGGCGGTGCCCGAGACCAGCGGCGGTGACGGGGCCACGCTCGTCGACTTGACGCTGGTCGCCGAGGAGGTCGGCCGGTCACTGGCCCCGGTGCCCTGGGTGGACCAGGTGGTAGCGGCCCGGCTGCTCGGCAGGCTGGGCGAGGTGGATCCGGACGTCGTCAGCGGCAAGCAGATCGCCGCGCTGGACCCGCGACTCGACAACGTCTCCGGGGTGCGCCTGATCCCCACCGGGTCGGTCGCCGACCATATCGTCGTGCGCGACGGCGACGAGGTGGTGCGCTTGACGTTCGCGACGCGTCCGGCCAAGGTCGACAACATCGGCAGGCTTCCGATGGCGTGGGTCGACCCGGCTGCCGCGGACAGCCGCACAGTGCTCGGTGCCGGCCCGGGGGCGCTATCGGAATACCAACGCGCGCTTGATGAATGGCGACTGCTGCAGTCCGCCGCGTTGGTCGGCCTGGTGGAGGAGACGATGACCATCGCCGCGGAGTTCGCCAAGACGCGCTACACACTCGGCGTGCCGATCGCGACGCTGCAGGCCATCTCGCACCCGTTGGCCAACATCGCGATCACCGTTGCGGGTGGGCGGAACCTTGCCCGCCGCGCGGCATGGTTTCTGGACAACGAACCCGACGAGCGCCCGGAACTGGCGCCCTCGGCGTTCGTCTTCATGGCCGAGGAGGCGTCGAAGGCCGCCACGATGGCCGTGCACGTCCAGGGCGGTCTCGGGGTTTCGGCGGAGGCGGCCGCGACGGCGTATCTGGTGCGCGCCCGCGGTTGGTCGCTGGCGGGTGGCGATCCGGGCGTCACGGCCAAGTACATCGCCGAGATCGTGGCGGCGCGCGAAAGCGAGGCCAGCTAGTGGACTTCTCACGGGTCGAACTGTCCGACGACGATCGGGCCTTTCAGGAGCAGTCGCGCGCGCTGCTGCGTGAGCTGGTCACCGAGGACGTCCTGCGTCGCGACCGCGAGACCGGCGACAACTTCGACGAAGGCGTGCATTTGGCGCTCGGCGCGGGCGGTTACCTCGAGCGCGAGTGGAAACCCGAGTCCGAGGGCGGATTCAGCCGGGTGCGACGGCGGATCTGGGAGCTGGAGAAAAGGCGCGCCCATGTGCCGTGGGTGACGTGGGGCACCACGTCGATGATCGCCCGCTCGGTGCAGAAATTCGGTTCGCCCGAGTTGCGGGCCGAGGTGATGCCGGGCGTCTTCAGCGGGCATGTCCGGCTCTGTCTGGGCTACACCGAGCCCGAAGGTGGCTCCGACGTCGCGACCTGTAAGACCCGTGCGGTGCGCGACGGTGACAGCTGGGTCATCAACGGCTCGAAGATGTTCACCACCGGCGCCCACAACTGCCAGTATGTCTTTCTGATCACCAACACCGATCCAGGCGCCCCGAAGCACAAGAGCCTGACCATGTTCCTGGTTCCGCTCGACACGCCCGGCATCGAGATCCAGGGCATCCGAACCGTCGACGGGGACCGTACCAACATCGTCTACTACACCGATGTGCGCGTCGACGACAAGTACCGTCTCGGCGACGTGAACGACGGCTGGACGGTGGTGCGCGAACCGCTCAACGTCGAGCACGGTGCGGTCGCCGCGGCGCCCGACGGCCTGCAGGACGTCGCGATCATGATGCACCAGGCCAGTTTCATGGCAACCGCCGCGGACACCGCGGCCGCCAAGGTGGCCGAGCGGGATCGGTCCGGCCGCCGGTTGATCGACGACGGCGCCGTGGCCTACCGGCTGGGTCGCAGCATCGCCCGGATGGAGGCCTCGCTGAGCGCACCGAGCATCTTCGGCAGGGTGGCGCTCGCGCAGACCATGCGCGATATCTCGCCCGACCTGATGGACCTGCTCGGCACCGCTTCATCGCTGTCTGCGGGCGCCGACGGCGCCGCCGACGACGGTGCGGCCGAGTACGTTTACCGGTTTGCGCCCCTGGTCGGCATCTACGGTGGCACGCTCGAGGTGTTCCGGAACATGATCGCGCAGTACGTCCTTGGTCTCGGCAAACAACAACCTGTCGCGAGCGGGCACAAACCTGCCCCGAGCGTGCGTGTCTGAGGCCGACGCGCCGCGAGATCTTCGAAGTTCACGCACGCTCGTCCGAAGGAGAACATGAGCAATCCGTCCGCGCGCCCTCGGCGCAGATCCCTGGTGTTGGGCGCCAGCGGCTTCGTCGGCTCGCACGTCGTGCGCAAGCTCGTCGAACGCGGCGACGACGTGCGGGTGTACCTGCGCAAGTCCAGCCGCACCACGGGGATCGACGACCTCGACGTCGCGCGGTGCTACGGCGATCTCTCCGACGAAGACGCGTTGCGGGCGGCGATGTCGGATCGCGACCTGGTCTTCTACTGCATCGTCGACACCCGGTTCTATCTACGCGATCCCGCCCCGCTGTTCGAGACCAACGTCACCGGCCTGCGCCGGGTGCTCGACATCGCCGTCGACGCCGACCTGGACCGGTTCGTGTTCTGCAGCACCATCGGAACCATCGCGCTCGGTGACGGCCGCACACCGGTCAACGAGGACATGCCGTTCGATTGGAACGGCAAGGGCGGGCCCTACATCGAGTCGCGTCGCGCGGCCGAAGACATGGTGCTGCGCTACGCGCGCGAGCGCGGACTTCCCGCCGTCGCTTTGTGTGTGTCCAATCCGTACGGTTCGCGCGACTGGCAGCCGTCGCAGGGCATGATGGTGAAATACGCTGCGCTGGGCAAGATCCCGGTATACGTCAACGGGGTGTTCACCGAGGTCGTCGGCGTCGAGGACGTGGCGGAGGCCTTCCTGCTGGCCGGCGAGCGTGGCCGGGTCGGTGAGCGTTACATCGTGTCCGAGTCCTACATGTCCATGCGGGAGATGTTCGAGACCGCCGCAGGCGCGGTCGGGGCCAAGCCGCCTCGCATCGGAGTGCCGCTGGCGGTGCTCTACGCATTCGGCGGGATGCTGTCGGCGGCAAGCCGGGTGCTGCGACGCGATATGCCGATGAACATCAACGGTGTTCGGCTGCTGCACATCATGGCGCCGGCCGACCACAGCAAGGCCACCCGCGAGCTGGGATGGCAGCCCAGGCCGACCGCGGATGCGATCCGGGAGGCCGCGCGGTTCCACGTCGAGAACGACGGACGCGTGGGCAGCCGGATGCTGCCCTGAGCGCGCCGCCGGTTAGGACCGGATGAACTCGAGCAGGTCGGCGTTGATGGTGTCGGCGTGCGTCGTCGGCATCCCGTGCGGATAGCCGGGATACGTCTTGAGGCTGCCGTCGGATAGTAACGCCGCCGACCGCGGTCCGGCGTTGTCGTAGGGCACGACCTGATCGTCGTCACCATGCATGACCAGCACCGGAATGCTGATCGCCTGGAGATCTTCGGTGAAATCGGTCTGTGAGAACGCGACGATGCCGTCGTAATGCGCCTTGGCGGCGCCCATCATGCCTTGGCGCCACCAGTTTTGGATGACCGCCTCGGACGGTTCGACACCGGGCCGGTTGTAGCCGTAGAACGGGCCCGATGCCACCGCCCGGTAGAACTCCGACCGATTGGCCGCCAGCTGGGCCTGAAAGTCATCGAAGACCTCCTTGGGCTGGCCGCCGGGATTGGCGTCGGTCTTGACCATCAGCGGCGGCACCGCGCTGATCAGCACGGCCTTGGCGGCCCGGCCCTGGCCGTGGCGGGCCAGATAGCGCACCACCTCTCCGCCGCCCGTGGAGTGCCCGACATGCACCGCATCGCGCAGGTCCAGTTGCTCGACCACCGCGGCCAGGTCGTCGGCGTAGTGATCCATGTCGTGGCCGTATCCGACCTGTGTCGATCTGCCGTGCCCGCGGCGGTCATGGGCGATGACGCGATAGCCCCGCTCCACGAAGAACAACATCTGGGTGTCCCAGTCGTCGGCCGACAGTGGCCAGCCGTGACTGAACACGACGGGTTGGCCCGAACCCCAGTCCCTGACGAAGATCTCCACGCCGTCGCCAGTGGTGATGGTCGGCATACCAGCCCCTTCCGAAAAGTCGATGCGATCCGCGCAGTCGCCTACATCATCCCCCGCCGTGACATGTCGCGGCCACCGTCCTATCGCATGAGGTCGACCATGGTCGTGTCGCAGGCCCGCAGCATCTTGCGCGACAGATGGTCCATGTGTGCCCGCCAGTGTTTCTCGGCGCCGTCGGCGTCGGCGGCGCTGAGCAGCTCGAGCAGGCGCAGCTGCGAGCGTAGATCCCGGCGGCGGGTGGCCACGGCGGTGAGATTCTCGTCGGCGCGGCTGACGGCGATCAGCGCGTTGGCGAGGATCTCGTTGAGCGTTCCCGCGACGACGATCAGTGTCTTGTTGCCGGCCAGCGCCACGAGCGTTTCGTGAAATGCGTGATTCGCCAGGCCGAATGCGTCGTGGTCGTCGATCAACTCCCGTTCCCGGTCGACGAGCGACTGCAGTTGGGCGATGGCGGCCCGACGCCCGCGTCTGCGGGCCGCGATGGCTCGTGCCGCAGGAGGTTCGAGCAGGTAGCGCGCCTCGAAGACGTCGGCCAACGAGACGTTCTGTGAGCGCAGCAGCATCGCGGCGGTTCGCGCGGTCATTCGTTGGTCGGGTGCGCGCACGAACACGCCGCCGTGAACGCCGCGCACCACCTCGATCAGCCCTTCAGTCTCCAGAATCCGCAGCCCCTCGCGCAGCGAGGGACGAGATACCTTGAACTGCGCCACGAGGTCGGGTTCGCGCCCCAACGCAGTGCCGTTGGACAACTCGCCGCTGATGATCCGCGAACGCAGTTCGGCCGCAATCTGTTCGGGCTTCTCACCCGTGACAGTTCCGCGGTGGGCTGCGGTCACAGGAACTCCGACTTCATTCGCGAAAGATATAGATATTTCCAACCTAACATGTTCGAATACCCGTAGATATATCCGAAGGGAAACCGGTGAGCCAGACGACGACTCCGCGCGCGGACGCACCCGTCGAGAAATTCCAGTTCGTCAGCGAGGGTCGAACGCCGGACCTCGAGGCGACGACCCCGCAGCCGACCAATCACGCGCTGGCGCAGCAGGGTGTGGTCGCCATGGGGGGCCATGTCATGGTCAACAACCGCGATCTGGTCAACGCCACGCTGGGCGCTCCGGAGATCTTCTCCTCGGCCGATTTGGTCGAGCAGGGCAACACCAGACCGCTGATCCCCCTCGGGATCGACCCGCCCGATCACGCCAAGTACCGCAGGCTGCTCGACCCGATGTTCTCGCCGCGAAAGATGGACGCCCAGGAAGCCGACATCGCCGAGCGCGTCAACATGTTCATCGACACCTTCATCGAACGCGGATCGTGCAATTTCACCACCGAGTTCGCCGAACTGTTCCCCTCCTCGGTGTTTCTGGGCCTGATGGGCCTGCCGTGGGAAGAACTCGACACCCTGGTGCAGATGCGCGACGGCCTGCTGCACCCGGGCACCGACGACTCGACGCTGGACGAGAAACTCGAGATCCAGCGCCGCACAGCGCAACGGGTCTACCAGTATTTCGACGCCGTGCTCGACGAGCGGACCGCCGAACCGCGCGACGACCTGCTCACCGAACTGACCCGCTCCGACTGCGACGGCGAGCCGCTGTCGCGCGACGACATGCTCTCGATCTGTTTCGTGCTGCTCACCGCCGGTCTCGACACGGTGACCGACACCCTGACCTGTTTCTGGGCTCACCTGGCCCAGAATCCGGAGAACAGAAGGCAGATCGCCGCCGACCCGGACGTCATTGCGCGAGCGGTAGAAGAGCTCCTGCGGTGGGAAACCCCGGTGCCGTGGGTCGTGCGCTGGGCCAGGGAGCAACGCCAATTCGGCGAGCACATGTTGGCAGCGGGTCATCACGTGCTCGTCAACCTCAGTGCGGCCAACGTCGACCCCGCGGTGTTCCCCAACCCGCTGCAGGTCGACTTCGACCGTCGCGGCAACCGCCACCTAGCATTCGGCGGCGGCCCGCACCGCTGCCTGGGGTCGCACCTCGCACGTCGCGAACTTCGCATCGCCCTGCGGGAATGGCATCGACGCATTCCCGAGTACACGCTGAGTCCCGGGTACGAGGTGCGCTACCGTCCGCCGCTGCGCTTCGTGCCCGACCTCCAGCTCTCGTGGGCGTCGGCCGACGCATGACGCCCACCAAGGTGGTGCAGTGGGCCACCGGAGCGACGGGAAGCCTTGCGCTGCGGGCGGTCATCGACGCCGACGACCTCGAACTGGTCGGTGTGCGAGTCTACGAGCCGGCGAAGGTGGGCAGGGACGCCGGCGAACTCGTCGGCGGGCAGCCCACCGGCGTGGCGGCGACCGACAGCAGGGACGACGTGCTGGCCGCGGGCGCAGATGTGGTGCTCTACATGGGCAACGCCGAGAAGCACCCAGACGAATGCCTTGCCGATGTCGTCGAGCTGTTGGCCTCCGGCGCCGACGTCATCGCCACCGGTAGCTCGTTCGTCGACACCTACGCGGTCGACGCGGCACGGGGGCGCACGATCGATGCGGCATGTAGAACCGGCGGCAGTTCGTTTCTCGGTGTGGGCTTGTTTCCCGGCTTCTGGGGCGAGGTGTTCGCACCCGTGTTGTCTCGACTGTCGTATCGGTGCGACGAGATCGTGGTGCGCGAACTGCTGTCCTATGCCGGGTATCCCAGTCGAGACATGCTCGTCGACGTGATGGGCTACGGTCTGCCCCCGGATTCGCAGGTCCCGTTCCTGAGCGATCCGGCCCGCGCAGGCGGGGCGTTTCTGGGAACGGCGTCGGTCATCGCCAAGGCGCTCGGCGCGAATGTGGTGAGCAGTAAATCATTTCGTGAGACAGCTGTCACCGACGAAGACCTCCACGTTGCGGCGGGCACCATCGGGTCGGGCACGGTCGGCGCGATGAAGCTGGGGGTGCGTGCCGACTGCGGCGACTTCGCGATCGTCGTCGAGCACGTCACGTGGATGAGCCCCGAGGTGGCGCCCGAGTGGACCGGTGCCGAGGGGTACGAGATCGAGTTCGGCGGGGCGCCTACCCTCCGATGCAACCTCGTGTTGGGAACGCGAGGCGAAGACCACACTGAGATGGGTTGTCTGGCAACAGCCATGCACGCGGTACACGCCATCCCGGTGGTGCGAAACGCACCACCGGGAGTTCTCGACCTCGCCGACGTGCCCGGATTCGTAGGAGATGTCCATGGGTTCAGCAAGTGACGTGACACCGGCTCGGATCGGGCTGCTCTTCGACTACTTGGACGAGGAGGGCGGTTACGACGAGAACATCCTGCCGGTGTTGCAACTGGTGGCCGACGAGTTCCTCGAGCAGGGCATCCTGGAGCGTCCGGTCGAATTCGTCGTCCGCGCCGTGCAGGGCCTGCCCAAGGGTTCGTTTCGCGCCGTTCGCAACGCGTTCTTCGAGTTGGTCGAGGAAGATGCGCAGGTGATCTTCGGCCCATGGGTCTCCGAGAACGGCGCGGTCCTGGGCCGTTACGTGGACGACCTCGCCGAGGTTCCGTGCATCACGATGGCGGCCACCGAAACCATGCTGGGCGAATGGGTTTTCGGGCTGCCCAACGGTTCGATGGAGGAAGAACCGATCATCATGGCGACGGTCGCGGCACTCGACGGCTGCCGCACGGTGGGCATCGCCTTCGAGGATTCGCTGATCGGTGCCGAGTACCTGCGGACCACCAGGGTGGCGTGCGCGGAAGCGGGGCTGACCATCACCAAGGAGGTCCCGATCCCGCAGGTGCAGACCGAGAAGCGAACGGCCATGGCGGCGTTGGCCGCCGACAATCCCGACGGCCTGATCCACGTCGGGTTCGGTCTCGGCATCCCCGGGATGAACGACGCGCTGCAGGAGGTCGGTTGGACGCCGCCGCGCTACACCACCACCGCGTTCGAGTTCGCCTCGACCAACGCGTGGTGGCGTGAGCAACTGGCTGGTTGGACCGGGCTGGACCAGTACGACGAACGCAACCAGACAGGACAACAGTTCCTGGACCGCTTCGAGGCCCGGCACGGCCGACGGCCCGAATACTTCTTTCCGGTGTACTGCTATGACGTCGGTAGGCTGATGATGTTGGCGCTGGCCGGCGCCAGACCGCTGACCGGCCTGGGGGTCAAGCAGGCGCTGGAGAAGATCAAGATGATTCCCGCGGCGTCCGGTGCGCCGGGTACCCGCATGCGCTTCGGCAGGTACATCCGGCACGGATGGATGGGCAGCGAGTTCCTGGTGGCGCGACGGGTGCTGCCGGACGCCTCGGGCATCGTGCTGCACGGCACGGTCGAAGGACTGGTCGAATCACCGGCGCTGTCATGACGATCCGGGTGATCCAGTGGGCCACCGGTTCGGTCGGGATGGCGCAATTGCAGGAGATCATCGACCGCCCCGATCTCGAACTGGCGGGGCTCTACGTGTACTCGGCGTCGAAAGTCGGCGTGGACGCGGGCGAACTCGTCGGGCGGGGACCGACGGGCGTGCTGGCGACCAACGATGCGTCGACGATCCTGGCGACCGACGCCGACGTCGTGCTGCACGCCGCGAGCAAGGCCTTTCCCGACAACACCAACACCGACGACATCGTGGCGCTGCTCGCATCGGGCAAGAACGTCATCACCACCACGTCGTACAACCATCTGCCGACGTTCGGTGCCGACGCCGACGAACGGGTGCGTCGCGCCTGCGCCGAGGCGGGCACGCGATTTCACGCGGCGGGGGAGCACCCCGGCTTCATGTTCGAGCGGTTGGCGGCATCGGTCACCGCGTTGTCGCAGCGCGTCGACAAGATCACCGTGCAGGAATTCGTCGACTGCCGGGCAGTGTCGGCGCGCGAGATGCTGGTCGACCTGATGGGCATGGGTAAGCCCCCCGAGGAGATCTCGGTCGACTCGGCGATGTTCCGCGCCATTTCGGTTCAATACGAACAGTCGTTGGCCGCGACGGCCGATGTGCTCGGGCTGCGCGTCGACGAGATCCGCCGCGAGATCCAGACTGCCACCTTGCCCTACGACGTCGAGGTCTCCTGCGCCACGATTGCGGCGGGTTCGGTTGTCGGTCAGATTCTGTCCTGGACCGCCTACCGGGACGGCGATCCGGTCCTGGCCGCCGAGGAGTACTGGACCGTCAGCGACGACATCCCCGGCTGGAACATCGACCTGGACGGGCAGTTCCTCGTGCGCGTTCTCGTCGACGGCGCTCCGCCGGTGCGGGTGGAACTGACCATCGAAAACGATCCCACCGAACTCGACGGCGTCGCGGGTGGCCAACTCGCCGTGGCGATGACGGCCGTGCGGGCCATCCCATACGTGCTGGCGGCGCCGCCGGGTGTGGTGGTGCCGCAGGTTTTCGGCGCCTACCAGTGGCCGGAATCTTCGGCAGAGGTTGTGCAGCGTGCGTGATCCCCGTGAACTTTTCGACCTGACCGGCCGCGTCGCGGTCGTCACCGGATCGACACGACGGCTGGGACGCGCCATCGCCGAGGGTCTTTCGCGCATGGGCGCGTCGGTGGTGGTGACGAGCCGAAACCAGGGGCAATGTGATCAGGCCGCGCAGGAGATCAGCGGTGCGACCGGCGGGGCCGTCCGGGGACTGGCCTGCCATGTCGGTGACTGGGACGCGGTGCCGGCGTTCGTCGACGAGGTGGTCGACACCTTCGGCCGGATCGACGTTTTGGTGAACAACGCGGGTATCAACCCAGAGCCGCGGAGTGTCGGCACGGTGTCATTGGACCTCTGGCGCGACATCTTCAACGTCAACCTCGAGGGTGCCCTGCGGATGAGCCAGTGCGTGGCGCCGGTCATGCGCGACGGAGGCGGCGGCAGCATCGTCAACATCGGGACGATGGAAGCCTATGCGTGCACGCCGATCTCGGTGGCCTACGGCGCGTCCAAGGCGGCGCTTCGGCATTTGACGGTGGCGATGTCCAACGAATGGGCGGCGTGGAAGGTTCGGGTCAACATTCTCAGCCCCGGGCCCTTCGCGACCGAGATGATCACCGCTGTGGAGGAACACCAGCCGGGGGTGCTGGCGATGCTGGCGGGTTTGACTGCGCAGAAGCGGATCGCCGACGTCGACGAGATCGTCGGCCCGGTACTGTACCTCGCCAGCGACGCGTCCTCATTTGTCACCGGCGACGATCTCACGGTGAACGGCGGAATGCGCAAGTAGCCGTCGGCTTTCTCCGGCGAGCAGACGCAAAGGTGGCGCGACACGCCGTGTAACGCCTGACTTTGCGTCTGCTCGCGGGGAATAGGCGGTAAAAGGGGAGCGGGCTCAGGTTGTCAGGATCGTGGCCGCGGCGGTGCCCGGCGCGCCGTAGAGCTGAGCGAAGCCGACCTTCGGTTCGCCGGGGACCTGCCGGTCGCCGGCCTCGCCGCGCAACTGGCGCACCAACTCGTGGATCTGACGCAGTCCCGACGCCCCGATCGGTTCACCGTTGGCGATCAGCCCGCCGTCGGTGTTGACCGGCAAGGCGCCACCGATCTCGGTTGCGCCGTCGGCCAGCAGCTTCTCCTGTTCGCCGTCGGCGCAGAACCCGCACTCGGCCATGTGGATGATCTCCGCGCCGGCGTCGGTGTCCTGCAACTGGATCACGTCGACGTCTTGTGGTGCCACACCGGCCTTTTCGAACGCGGCGCGTGCCGCGTACACCGTGGGTGCCACGTCCTCCTCGACCGGGGCGAATGTCGTGTTCACCTCGTAGGCGCCGTAGCGGCGCGTGCGAACCTCCACCGCCCGCAGGTACACCGGTTTGGAGGTGTAGCGGTGGGCGAGATCCGCACGACACATGACCACCGCGGCGGCGCCCTCGTCGGGTGCGCAGAACATGTACTGGGTGAGCGGGTAGTTCAGCATCGCCGAGTTGAGGATCTGCTCCTCCGACATCGGCTTGCGCCGGAAAGCGTTCGGATTCAGGGCGCCGTTGCGGAAGTTCTTGGCGGCCACCTTCGCCAGCGTCTGCTGGGAGATGCCGTGGTCGTGCAGGTACTTGTTGGCCTTCATCCCGAAGAACTGGGTGGTGAGGTACTGGCCGTTCTCCGCGTACCAGGCGGGCATCCCCACCAGTGCCGGGTCCTCGGTGAACGCGCCACGGGGATGTTTGTCCAGGCCCACCGCGATGCCGATGTCGTAGTCGCCCAGTCGGATTCCGTCGGCGCAGGCCTTGGCGGCGCTGGCCGCCGTCGCGCAGGCGTTGAACACGTTGGTGAACGGGATGCCCGACAGCCCGACCATGCCCACGATGGCGTCCGGATTGGCGACCGTCCAACTGCCGCCGGTGGCGAACCCGACGTCATTCCATCCGACCCCCGCGTCGGCGACCGCGGCGAAAATGGCGTCGACGCCCATCTCCATCGCGGTCTTACCCTCGAAGCGACCGAACGGATGCAGACCGACTCCGATGATGGCGACGTCGTTCACCACGACAGTTCCTCCCTGGCCGGTGGGTGATCGGACGAAAAATCCATCCTAACTGTAACTCTTACAGTAGCCTAGTCGGCGTGGTCTCGGAGATCGCCGGTGCGTTCGCGATGAAACAGCGCCGCGGAGATCCGCCCGCGATGTTCATCCCGCCGATCGAGTCACCGAACGCCGGAATACCTTGCGTCAACGCCCTACCCAACGCCTCGGGGGCGAGTGCGTGCCGGGTGTAGCCGCGCACCGGGTGCTCGACCTTGATGACGTCTGCGCCCCAGTCGGCGAGGATGGCCCCCGCCGCGGGTACGAACGTGAACTGCGCGACTTCGAGAACGCGAACGCCCGCCATCACCTTGGGCAATTTCACCCCTTCTTGTCGTGGCTCTCGACGGGCTCGAACGTCACGGGCAGGGCAGTCGGAGAGCGGAAAGGCTGACCGTAGATGTGCGGGTTCTCGTCGGTGACGAGCGTGATGTTGCCGAGCCTGTCCAGCAGGCACTCGAGCGCCACCCGCGTCTCCATGCGGGCCAGATGCAGACCCATACAGGTGTGCTCACCGGCGGCAAAGGAGATGTGTGGCACTCGTTTACGGTGGATGTCGAAGTCCCCGGAGCGCTCCCAGCGCCGCTCGTCGCGGTTCGCCGATCCGATGCACACGTCGATCACCGCGCCCTTGGGAATCGCGACGCCGGCCAGTTCGGTGGCCTCGGTCGCGGAGCGCTGCACGGTGGTCAGCGGCGTCTCGAACCGCAGCCCCTCCTCGATGGCCGGTGCGAGGAGTTCCCGGTCGTTCTGCAGGGCCTGAAACTGGTCGGGGTGGGTCAGCAACAAGAACAGCAGGTTGCCCGACGACCGGTAGGTGGTTTCCAGCCCGGCGGGCAGCAGCAGTCGCAGGAAGGAGTAGATGGCCTCGTCAGTGAGCTTCTCGCCGTTGATCTCCGAGGTGACCAGGTCGCCGATGATGTCTTCGGTCGGCTGTGATCGGCGAAGTTCGATCTGCTCGAGGAAGTAGTCCTTCAGCGCGTCGGAGGCCTCGAACGCGCGCTTGTAGTTGATGTGGTAGCTGATCAATTCCACCGCGCGCTTGCGGAACCACGGCAGATCCTCTTCTGGCAGGCCCAACAGCCTGGAGATGACGCGGGTCGGGAACTCGAGGGTGAAGTCGCGCACCAGATCGCCGTGGCCGTCCTCGACGAACTCGTCGACCAGCGCGTTGACCACCGGCCGGACGATCTCTGGCTCCCAGCGCTGAAGCGACCTCGACTTGAACGCCGCGGAGACCAGGTTGCGATGGTCCCAGTGCTGTTTGCCCTCCATCGCCAGGATCGACGGGCCGATGAACAGCCCGATGGTCGAGTCGTAGATCTGGGAATTGAAGGCCCGCCCATCCCGGAACACCCTGTTGACCGCATCGAACGACACCGCGGCGTACATGTTTTCCGGCATCGCCTGCGGCGCCGTGGACCAGTCCATGACGCTGCCCTGGAACACGCCGCCCTCGCGCCGTTTCTGCGCGAACATCGGATACGGGTCGCGAAGGAGGTCGAAGGCCTCTTCGGAGGCGACGCCCTGAACGGGACTTTCCACCGGTTTCTCCAGCCGTTCGGTCGTTCCTGCGAGTAGTACTGTAAATCTTACAGTAGACTATCCTGGTCCGCTGACGATGAGTACGGGGCAACGCGATGCGCTCGTCCGGCACCCCTGCCGCTGGTCGCCTACCGGTTCGGGCCCGACGACGACTTGCGCCGCTTCGTGCGCACCACCCGCAGCTGCGGAGTGGCACGCAATGACTTTGCCGCTCAGATGATTCCGTCCAGTGCACCGTTCGGCGGCGTCGGCCGCAACGGGATGGGCGCCTACCACGGCAAGGCCGGCCTCGACGCGGTCAGCCACCACCGCACGGTCGTCGGCACGGATCTGCCGTTCACGATCACCGGCCGCGCCGCCCCGCCAGTCCGCGCGACCACCGCGCTCGGTCTGCGGATGGCGGGCAACCGGTCTGAGCGACGGGCTCAGGCCTCGCTGATCGCCTGCTCGCGCGCCCACCGGTAGTCGGCCTTGCCCGCCGGGCTGCGCACGATGTTCGGCCGGAACACGACGGCCTTGGGCAGTTTGTAGCGGGCGATCGACTTCGCGGCGTGGTCGATGAGCTCCGCAGTGTCGACCTCGGCGCCGTCGACGAGGGCCACCACCGCGACGACCTCCTGTCCCCAGCGCTCGCTGGGCCGGCCGGACACCACCACGTCGGCCACGGCGGGATGCGACAGCAGCGCGGTCTCGACCTCTTCGACGAAGATCTTCTCGCCGCCGGAGTTGATGGTCACCGAGTCGCGTCCGAGCAGTTCGATGGAGCCGTCGGCGAGGTGACGTGCGCGGTCGCCGGGAATCGCGTACCGCATGCCGTCGATGACCGGAAACGTCTTGGCGGTCTTGTCGGCGTCGCCCTTATAGCCCAACGGCACGTAGCCCCGCTGGGCCAGCCAGCCGATGCCGTCGTGGCCGGGCGCCAGGATCGCGGTGAGGTCTTCGGCGGCCACGAACGTGTCCGGTCCGGCGTTGAACGTGCCCGTCGACACCGCACCGGGGGCCGACATGTGGTTCATCTGGATCCCGGTTTCCGACGAGCCCACCCCGTCCATGACGATCAGGCCCGGTTTGACGTCGATCAGCCGTTGTTTGGCGGTGGGGGTGAGCAGCGCTCCACCGTTGGCCACCACGGCGAGCGAAGACAGGTCGGCTGAACCGCTTTCGATGGCGTCGGCGATCGGGCGCGCCATCGCGTCGCCGACCACCTGCACCGCCAGCACCTTCTCGCGCTCGATCGTGCGCACCACCTCGTCGGCGTCGAGTCGGTTCGGTGTCGCGGAGAACACCACGGTCTGCCCGGTGGTCATCGCGGTCATCACGCTCCACTGCGCGGCGCCGTGCATCAGTGGCGGCAGGGTCAGGATCTTGGTGCCGGGGTTCTCGGTGACCCGCTGCCCGATCTGCTCGTAGGAGGTGGCGAGTTCGCCGGTGGCCATGTTCCTGCCGCCGAACGACGTCATGAAGATGTCGTGCTGACGCCACAGCACGCCCTTGGGCATGCCCGTGGTGCCGCCGGTGTAGAGCACGTAGAGGTCGTCGGGTGACGGCTGCACCGGCGGCGGGTCGGCTGGGCCCGTCGACACGATGGGCTCGTAGTCGACCGCGCCGTGCACGAGGTCGTTGCCCGAATCGTCGGCGATCTGGATCAGCACCCGCAACCGCGGCAGATCCGGCAGCACCTCGTTGACCTGTTGGGCGAACGCCGCGTGGTAGATCAGTGCGGTGGCGCCGGAATCGGCGAGCAGGTAGGCCAGTTCGTTCTTGACGTAGCGGTAGTTGACGTTGAACGGCGCGACGCGGGCCCGCCAGGAACCGAGCATCGCCTCGATGTACTCGGGGCCGTTGTAGGCGTAGATGCCCAGTAGGTCCTGGCCCACCTCGTGGCCGGCCAGGTCAGCGCGTTCGGTGTGGCAGCCCAGACCGCGGCCGTGCAGGTAGGCCGCCAGCCGGTTGGAGCGCGCGACGACCGTGGCGTACGAGTAGCGCCGGTCGCCCTGGACGACGAAATCCCGGTCGCCGATGGCGGCCACCACGGTGTCGGCGGCACCCGGGACGGTGAACTGAGTTGGCGGTTCGGACATCTTGCCTCTCAGGGCTGGTGCGGGAGCAGTTTGATCATCAGACCATTGGCCTCGGATAGTACGTTGCCGTCGGCGTCGGTCATCACCGCCCTGATGAACAGTTTGCGCCCGTCGACGGAGTCGATCCACGCCCGCGCGAGAAGCGGTTCGTCGGTGGGGGTGACCTTGCGGTAGTCGACGTGAAGGTAGGCGGTGCGGCTGTCGGGTCGCCCCGCGGCGGACACGACCATGCCGAAGTGAAAGTCAATAGAACAGCGGTATCACCCCGCCGTGCACCGCACCGTTGCCACCGACGTGGAATCGGGTGAAGTGGCCCCGCATCGTCACCGCATCGGGGCCGGACTCGGTCACCTCCCACGGTGGCGCGAGGGGATGTCCGTGGCCCGGAAGGTTCAGGGCGCGGCCCGCCGGTGCGACGCCTGCGGGCGCCCTGTGCTCCTCCAGACGCGCGCAGACCTTTTCGAGCAGCGCGGCGGAGTCGTCCCGCACGCCGTCGTCGGGGTCGGTGGCCACGACGATGTCCTGCAGCCTGCGCATCGCGGTCATGAACCGCGCCAGCTGCGGTGTCGCCACCGTCGGTGTGACCCTGGCGAACTCGCGGATGTCGTCGTCGGCCCCGGTCATACCGTCGCGGGCACGTCGTAGAACTGCTGCGCCCACTTGCGCAGGGCCATATACGGTTTGGCGTCCACCTTCGACAGCGCCGGGTTCTCGATGTACTCCTGGTAGCGCCAGATCTCGAGGTCGTCCCACACCGTGCCGAGGAACTGGCGTTCGACCTGCTGCCGAACCTCCTCGGGTGGGACGTCGGAGGTGTCGCCGGGCAGGCGCGGCCACCAGATCGAATAGAACATATCCGAGTAGCCGTCCTCGACCGGTGTGCAGGCGAAGATCAGACGGTGGTTCGACGATCCCTCGAACGCGCTGATCGCGAACCCGAGGCCGGAGAAGTGGCTGTGGATGTAGAGGGCCATCTCGTTGGGGTCGTGGCTGCGCACGTCGGGCCAGCCGGTGAGGAACCGCCACTCCTCGTCGACGGCCTCCCAGTTCAGACACACCGGCGTGACCGTGGCGCGATGGACATAGTGGAAGTGCGCGCTGTCGGGACCGTTCTCGGCGACGATCTGCGGATGCACCGGCTCGCGTTCGGCGCGGCGCGAAAACTCCGGGTACGGCCGGTAATACGCGTCTTCGTCGGTGGGGAACTGCGGGAATTTGTGGAACAGGTCCGGCAACTCCCACTTCGGTTCCTCGCCGCCGGGATGGTGCCAGACGAACACAGCGCCGTACTGCTCGACCACCGGGTAGACCCGCAGTCGCAGCGCCTTGTTGGGCCGGTCGGGCTGATAGGGGATGTAGCGGTTGGTGCCGTCCGGACCCCAGCGCCACCCGTGGAACGGGCATTCGACACAGTCGCCGACGACCTTGCCGCCGTGGCCGATGTGAGCGCCCAGGTGCCGGCAGTGGGCCGAGAGCACATGCAGTTCGCCCGAGTCGTCGCGGTAGGCGACGAGGTCCTCGCCGAAGTACCGCAGCGGCCGGACCTCGCTCTGCGGAAACTCCGCCGACCAGCCCACCATGAACCACCCGGTGACCTTCCAGGTGAACGGAACCTTCACGCCGGCAACCTCCTCGACCGGTACAGGTGCAGCTTATGGAATAGCTTACAGTAGCGGTTTCAGCCACCATTTGTCCGAACCGGCTGACCCCTCGCGAGCAATACTGTAATAGTTTCAGTATCTCGGAGGTTCGACGTGAGGTGGCAGCGTGACCGCATCTGACAGTGCTCGATACGACGCCATCGTCGTGGGCGCCGGGTTCTCCGGTCTATACGCACTGCACCGGCTGCGCGAACTCGGCGTGCGGGCGCGAGTGCTCGAGGCGGCCGAGAACGTCGGCGGCACGTGGCTGTTCAACCGGTATCCGGGAGCGCGGTGCGACATCGAAAGCATCGAGTACTCCTACAGCTTCTCCGACGAGATCCAGCAGGAGTGGGTGTGGACCGAGACCATGCCCGCCCAGCCCGAGATCGAGGCGTATCTGAACTTCGTCGCCGACCGCCTCGACCTGCGCCGCGACATCATGTTCGACACCAGGGTCGTGGCGATGACCTTCGACGAGGACACCGCCGAATGGACGGTGAGGACCGAAGCCGGCGACCTGTTCGTCGCGCCGTTCGTCATCGCCGCATCGGGCATCCTGTCGGTACCGCTGGAGCCCGACATCGCCGGGATGGATTCGTTCGCCGGCACCTCGTTGGTGACCAGCCGCTGGCCCAAGGAACACGTCGATCTGACCGGCAAGCGGGTGGGCGTCATCGGCACCGGTTCGACGGGAGTGCAACTGATTCCCGTGGTGGCCCGGGAAGCCCTGCACCTGACGGTGTTTCAGCGGTCGCCCGCCTACACGCTGCCGTGGCAGGTCCGCGCGTTCGAACCCGGCGAGCTCGACGAGATGAAGGCCAACTACGCCGAGATCCGTGCCGCCCAACGGCAGCACCCCGTCGGCGCCGCCCGCCTCAGCGCGTTCTCGGTGATGTTCGAGATGATCACCAAGCCACCGCTGAAGACCGCGTCGCGCGAGGATCAGCTGCGGGCCGTCGAGGAGCACGGTGTCATGGGCGCGCTGAGTTGGGGCGATGTCTTCTTCGACATCGAGGCCAACCGGATGGCCGCGCGGCTCTACGGAGAGGCGATCGCCCGCATCGTCACCGATCCCCAGACGGCCGCCGCGTTGACCCCCAGTCATCCCTTCGGGTGCAAACGCCCGATCATCGATCAGGGCTACTACGAAACGTTCAACCGCGACAACGTCACCCTCGCCGACCTGCGGCAGGACCCGATCGTCGAGGTGACACCGGACGGCATCCGCACCGAACAGAACCGGCACGAACTCGACGTGATCGTCTACGCCACCGGGTTCGACGCGATGACCGGCGCGCTCACCCGTATCGACATCCGCGGCCGTGGCGGGACGTCGCTGCGGGAGTTCTGGGATTCGGAGGGCCCCTACACCTACCTCGGGCTCGCGGTCGCCGGCTTTCCCAACCTGTTCATCGTGCAGGCGCCGGGAAGCCCCTCGGCGGCAACGAATTTCGTGGCTGCCCTCGAACAGCATGTGGAGTGGATCAGCGACTGCATCGCGCACCTGCGCACCAACGGGCACCGGACCATCGAGGCGCTGCCCGAGGCCCAGCGCGAATGGATCGAGCACACCACCGCGCTGGTGGCGCCGACGGTATTGGTCCACCCGTCGTGCAACTCCTGGTACAACGGCGGCAACGTCCCCGGCAAGAAGCGGATGTACATGGGCTACACCGCGGGCATTCCCGAGTACCGGCGCCGCTGCGACGAGATCGCCGCAGCCGGATACACCGGATTCACGCTCGCATGAAACTGTCCGAACGCGTGTGGCGCATCGGAAGCGACTTCGCCGGTGTGCTGCCGCGCGCACACGCCGCCGTGTCCGGTGGTGACGACTGGAACCCGTTGTCGCTTCGCAGTGTTCGCCAGTTGGGCGAGGTCGTGCTCGACGAGATGGCGTTGAGTGGGATGACCCTGAGCGCGCCGCCGCCCAGGCTGACCCGCTCGCCGGAGGTTTGCGCGGGGGCGGCCGCCGCACTGGCCGGAGCGGGACCGGCTGCCGTCCACCGCGAGCCCGATCCGCTGCTGGTGAGCCGGATCCGGCGCAGGCGCATCGGGCGGCTCACCTACGAAAGACTGTGGTTCGACCACGACCCGCAGCTACCCGACGTGCTCGCCGCCGAGGGCTTCGGCGGCCCGTCGCCCGTCGCGGTGCACCTCTGCCGCAGCGGCGACGACCGCCGGCCGTGGCTGGTATGGGTGCACGGTGCGGGCCAGGGCCAACCGATCGATCTTTTATTCGCGCGCGCGCGTCGGCTACGCGACGAGTTGGGCTTCAACGTCGCGCTGCCGGTGCAGCCCGGCCACGGCCCCCGTCGCAAAGCCTGGCCCGCCTACCCCGACATGGACCCCCTGGGCAACGTCGCGGGCATGATCCGGGTGGTGTCGGAGGTGCGCGCGCTCGTGCGGTGGCTGGCACCGCAGTCCAGTGCGCTCGCGGTGGCGGGCGTGTCGATGGGCAGCCCGGTCGCAGCGCTGGTCGCGCACCTCGAAAAGGTCGACGGGGTAGCGGTTTACACGCCGATCTTCGGGCTCAACGCGATGATCGCCCAACACCTCGGCCGCTGGGGCCCCTCGGTGCGCGACACGACGGCGCTGCTGACCTCCGAGGAGGTGACGGCGGTGGCGGCGGTGGTCGACCACCTGGCCGTCGAGCCCACACCACCGCGAGCCCACCGGCTCATCGTCGGCGCCTGGCACGACCGGATGGCGATGCGCGAACCCGCGCTCGAGCTGCACCAGCGGTGGGGCGGGCAACTGTACTGGCATCCGGGCAGCCACGTCGGGCATCTTTTCGCGGCGGGAGTGCAGGACGCCTCACGACGTTTCCTGCGCGGTGTCGCGGCCGGAACCGAGCGGTGACTCCCGCCGACATCGGCGTCCCCCGCGGCGTCGACGAGGTGACCGCGCAGTGGCTGTCGGTGGTGCTGGGCGGGCGCGCCGTCACGGGTCTGCGCGCCGAGCGGATCGCCAAGGACAGCGGGTTCTCCTCGCTGCTCTACCGCCTCCACCTCACGGGAGAGGCCGGTGTCCCGGCCACGATGATCGCCAAGTTGCCCGCGGAATCCGAGGCGCGCGGTGCGATGGAGTTGTTGGGCGGCTACCGGCGCGAGCTGGCGTTCTATCGCGAGGTCGCGGGTCGCGCTCCGATGCACACCCCGCAGGTGTACGGCGCGTTCATGGATCCGGATGGCGTGGATTTCGTTCTGCTGCTCGAGGATCTGCAGAGCTGGGACAACGCGGATCATCTTGCCGGTCTGCCGATGCGCAGGGCGCGGATGTGCATCGAGGCATTGGCCGAGCTGCACGCGTGGTCGGTAGACGCCGCGAATGCGACTGTCATGGACCATTTCCCAAGCCTCGACACGCCGGTCGCCCGGGATCTGCTGGTGCCGGCGTTCGCGCCGGGCTGGCAGGTCTACCTCAACAGGTCGTCGACGCCGGTGCCTGCGGCCGTCGCCGAGTTCGCCGAGAACTTCGCCGACCGCGCAGACCCGGCGCTGCACGCATTGACCGAGCGCCGGATGCTGTTGCACGGCGACATCAGGGCCGACAACATGTTCTTTGCCGGCGACCGACTCAAGGTGGTCGACTTCCAGTTCGCGTCGGTGGGTGCGGGCGCGGCCGACATCGCCTACCTGGTCAGCCAGGGCCTGCCCGCCGGGGTGCGCCGCGGGCACGACAGGGCGCTGGTCCAGGAGTACCTTGCGCACCTGCATGCGCGCGGTGTGGCCGACTACACCTTCGACGACGCGTGGCGGCACTACCGCTTCGCGGTGGCCTACCTGATGGTTCTTCCCGTCATCACGCTCAACGGCTGGGAGGCGATGCCCGAGCGGTCCCGCGCGCTGTGTCTGACGCTGACCGAACGCGCCGTGGCGGCCGTCGCCGAGACCGACGCACTGGAGGTGTTCTCATGACGCGCTCGGCCCGCGAAGTGGTGGAACTGTACAACCTGGTGGTGTGGAACGAGCGTGACTTCGCGCTGGCCGGCGAACTGGTGGGGCAGACCGTCGTGCGTCACGACGTCGGCGAGGTCCAGACCCTCACTCATGAGCAGGCCGTGCAGCGCATCGTCGACCACTGGGCGATGTTCGACAAGCTGCGCTTCGAACTGAAACTCGTCGTGGCAGGCGACGACGGCGAACACGTCGCGATCGTCTACGAGTCGCCGATGGCGCTCAAGGACGGCATGCAGCTGACCGTCTCTAGCATGGAGATCTTCCGCGTGGTGGACGGCAGGATCACCGAAGTGTGGAATTGCGGCTACAAGCAAGGAGTCTGGCAGTGACCGAACGGGTGCTCGACGAGTTGGGCTACTACCTGCTGGCCGGGGCCGGCGGGGAGGGGCCCGCGGCGCTGATGGGCGAGGCCAGGCGCGGTGAGGAGTTGGGCTTCGGCACCGCCTTCATCTCCGAGCGCTGGAACGTCAAGGAGGCGTCGTCTCTGGTCGGCGCGGCCTGCGCGGTCACCAACCGCATGCAGATCGCCACGGCGGCAACCAATCACAACACGCGCCATCCGCTGATCACCGGCTCGTGGGCCACCACCATGCACCGGCTCTCCGGTGGGCGGTTCACCCTCGGCATCGGCCGCGGGATCGCGGCGATCTACGGCGCATTCGGCATCCCCTCGGTGACGACGGCTCAGATGGAGGATTTCGCCCAGGTGATGCGCCGGTTGTGGAACGGCGAGGTGCTCTTCAACCACGACGGGCCGATCGGCAAGTATCCGGTGTTGTTTCTCGACCCCGACTTCCGCGAGGACATCCGGCTGGCGATCGTGGCCTTCGGACCGCAGACACTCGCCCTGGGCGGCCGGGCGTTCGACGACGTCATCCTGCACACCTACTTCACCCCCGAGACGCTGGCGCGGTGCGTCAAGACGGTCAAGGAGGCCGCGGAGAAGGCCGGCCGCGACCCCGCTGACGTGCGGGTGTGGTCGTGCTTCGCCACTGTCGGCGATCATCTGCCCGAGCAGGTGCGGCTGAAGAAGACCGTCGCGCGGCTGGCCACCTACCTGCAGGGCTACGGTGATCTGCTGGTGGCCACCAACGGCTGGGATCCCGCAGTGCTGCAACGCTTTCGGGAGGATGCCGTGGTGACGTCGATCGCCGGCGGGATCGACCACAAGGCCACCGCGGACCAGATCGAGCACATCGCGACGTTGATTCCCGACGAATGGCTCGAGCCCGCTGCCACCGGCTCGGCGGCGCAGTGTGTCGAACGCATCCGCAAGGAGTTCGACTACGGCGCCGACGCGCTGATCATGCACGGCGCGACGCCCGACGAGCTCGAACCGATCGTCACCGAATATGCGATTTCGGCGTGATCGGTCGCGCTCAGCGCGACCAGACACGCCGAAATCGCCCCGACTCAGGGGGTGATCGCGGTGCGCGAGACCGGTTCCGCGGCGGCCTGGCGGCTGTAGATCCCGCGCTGTAGCGCGGCGAGCAGCGCGTTGCGGGTCTCCTCGGGGTGGATGAGGTCGTCGAACCCGAGATGGCCCGCCGACCGGAACGAGGCGTCCACCTCCATCTTGCGCAACTCGGCCTCCAGATCCTCCGCGGCGTGCGATGCCTTGCTCAGCGCGGCGGCGCTCATCGCGCCCATGGTGGCGCCCGGGTAGGCGAACGTCGCGCTCTGGTTGTCGAAGCCCAGCAGCGACATCACCATCGAGCCGAACCCGTATGCCTTGCGCAGCGTCACATGCAGCTTGATCGTGCTGGCGGCGGTCTGCGCGGCGAACATCCGCGCGCCGCTGCGCAGCACACCGGTTCGCTCCGACCGACTGCCCGGCAGCATCCCGGGATTGTCGGCGAGAAAGACGATCGGCAGGTGGAACGAGTCGGCCACGGTGATGAAATGTGCTGCCTTGTCGGCGGCGTCGGCGTCGATGGACCCCGCGAGCACCTTCGGCTGATTGGCGACGACGGCGACCGGATGACCACCGAGGTGGGCGAGCGCGCAGATGATCGCGGCCCCGAACTTCGGCTGTACCTCGAACCAGCCACGCGCATCGAACACGACGTCGAGCACCGCGCGCATGTCGTACACGCGACGATTGCCGCGCGGCACGATGTCGGTGAGTTCCGGGGTGGTCCGCGGTTCGGCGGCGTCGTCGACGGGCATCGACGCCGGATACGACCACGCACTGGGCGGGAAGTACGACAGGTAGCGGCGGATGCCGTCGAGCACGGCGGCGTCGTCGTCGGCGACGTTGTGAATCACCCCGCTGGCCAGAGCGACACGGGGACCGCCGAGGTCCTCCTTCGAAATCTCTTCTCCGGTGGACTCTTTCACCACAGGTGGGCCCGCGGTGAAGATCGCGCCCTGCTCACTCATGATCGTCCAGTCGCACACCGGGGCCACCAGGGCCCCGTGGCCGGCCGACGGGCCCAGCAGACCCGCCACCATCGGGACCTTACCGGAGCACTTCGCCTGGGCGAGTAGGTCCGTGGGCGTCCGCCCGTAATGCTCGCCGCTGGGCCGGAAGCCGGCGCCCTCGAGCAACATGACGAGTGGGACGCGGTCGCGCAGCGCCAACTCGGCCAATCGGTAGCGCTTGGCGTTGCCGCCCGGACCGATGCTGCCGGCCAGGGTGGTGAAGTCCTCCGCACCGACCATCACCGGTGTGCCGTTGATGAGTCCGGACCCGGCGACGATGCCGTCGGCGGCGATCTGACCGCCGACCAGGGTGCCGAACTCGTGGAACGTGCCCTTGTCCAGCAGGTGCGCGATGCGCGCGCGGGCGTCGAGTTTGCCCTTACCGTGGTGTTTGGCCAGACGCTGTTCGCCGCCCATGCCGTGGGCGTGCCGGCGTCGACGACCGAGTTCGTCGAGCGTCTCGTTCCAGTCTTCGGTCATGCGCACTTCCTGTCCTCGAAGGGCGATCGTCGCACCGGCATGTTCACGTTGACCATACTGAATTGCTTACTGTAGCGTCTGCGACTATGGGTAGCGGCGCCGACCTCAAGGTCGACGGGGCGGTTTCGAGCCAGCTCGCCGACGTCGTCGCGACGGCGACCGCGCTGCAGCGACGGGGCTACGACGGCTGCTGGGCCGCCGAGGTCAACCACGATCCGTTTCTCCCGCTCACCCTGGCGGCCGAGCACACAGACGACATCGAGTTGGGCACCAGCATCGCGGTGGCGTTCGCGCGCAACCCGATGACCGTCGCCAACGTCGGCTGGGACCTGCAGGCCTACTCGCGCGGACGGCTCAATGTCGGTCTGGGGTCCCAGATTCGACCGCACATCGAAAAGCGCTTCAGCATGCCGTGGAGCAGACCGGTGCACCGGATGCGCGAGTTCGTGGTGGCGATGCGGGAGATCTGGACGTGCTGGCGCGACGGTTCGCGGCTGGCGTTCGAGGGCGACTTCTACACCCACACGCTGATGACGCCGATGTTCACCCCCGAGCCGATGGACTACGAGTTCCCGAAGGTGTTCATCGCGGCGGTGGGTGAGGCGATGACCGAGATGGCAGGCGAAGTCGCCGACGGTGTGCTCGCGCACGCGTTCACCACCAAGCGCTACTTCGAGCAGGTGACGATACCGGCGCTGCAGCGGGGCATGAGCCGATCCGGCCGCCAGCGCAACGACTTTCAGGTAGCATGTCCGATCTTCGTGGTGACCGCGGACACCGAGGAAGAGCTGGCTGCGGCGGCGGTGGGCACGCGCAAGCAGATCGCCTTCTACGGGTCGACGCCGGCCTACCGCAAGGTTCTCGAGCTGCACGGGTGGGGCGATCTGCACGACGAGCTGCACGGGCTGTCGCTGAAGGGCGAGTGGGACGCGATGGGCCGCCTCGTCGACGACGAGATTCTCCAGACGTTCGCGGTCGTCGCCCCGATCGACAAGGTGGCGGGCAAGATTCGCGACCGCTGTGACGGGGTGATCGACCGCGTCATGGTGGGCTTTCCCTCGTCGGTGGACGACGAGACCGTCACCGCTGTGCTCAAGCAAGTGCGCAGTCCGTCTTGATCGAAGGAGCAAGCTCATGACCGCCCGCATCATGGATGAGGCTGCCAAGGCGTTCGCCACCCCGAAGGCCTACACCGACGAGCCCGCTCTGCATGCGGCGCTGACACACCTGCGTGCCAACGCGCCGGTGTCATGGGTCGACGTGCCCGGCTACCGACCGTTCTGGGCCATCACCAAACACGCCGACATCATGGACATCGAACGGGACAACACGCTGTTCACCAACTCGCCGCGTCCGGTGCTGGTGACCGCCGAGGGCGACGAGCAGCAGGCGGCCATCGGGGTGCGCACCCTGATCCACATGGACGATCCACAACACCGTGACGTGCGGGCCATCGGCGCCGACTGGTTCCGGCCGAAGGCGATGCGCGAGTTGAAGGTTCGCGTCAACGAGCTTGCGAAGATCTACGTCGACAAGATGGCCGAACTCGGACCGCAGTGTGACTTCGTCCAGCAGGTCGCGGTGAACTTCCCGTTGTATGTGATCATGTCGCTGCTGGGCTTACCCGAGTCCGACTTCCCGTTGATGCTCAAGCTCACCCAGGAACTGTTCGGCAGCGACGACGACGAGTTCAAGCGAGGTGTCGACCAGGCCGAGCAGATGTCGGCCCTGCTGGAGATGTTCGAATATTTCACCGCGTTGACCGCCTCACGGCGGGAGAACCCCACCGACGACCTCGCGTCGGCCATCGCGAACGCGACCATCGACGGTGAGCCGCTGTCCGACATCGACACCATCTCCTACTATGCGATCGTCGCCGCCGCCGGGCACGACACCACGAGCGCCACCATCTCCGGAGGTATGCTCGCGTTGATCGAGAACCCCGACCAGCACGCCCGATTGCGCGACGATCTCGGGTTGATGCCGTTGGCGACCGAGGAGATGATCCGCTGGGTCACCCCGGTCAAGGCGTTCATGCGGACCGCACAGGAGGACACCACCGTGCGCGGCGTGCCGATCGCCGCGGGGGATTCGGTGCTGCTGTCCTACGTGTCGGGCAACCGCGACGAAGAGGTGTTCGACGAGCCGTTTGGCTTCGACATCGCCCGAGACCCCAACAAGCACATCGCCTTCGGATACGGCGTGCACTTCTGTCTGGGTGCGGCGTTGGCGCGCATGGAGGTGAACAGCTTCTTCACCGAGCTGCTGCCGCGGCTGCGGTCGGTCGAGTTGGCCGGCCCGCCCGACTATGTGGCGACGACGTTCGTCGGCGGGCTCAAGCACCTGCCGATCCGCTACGAGGTGGCGTGACCCCCCGGTCATCGCGAGACGTACGTTATCGAGAGAAAGTGCGAGTAGCGGCCACGCTAACGTACGTCTCGCGAGATTATTCGCCCGAGTTGACCCGAGCCACCGCATCCAAACCGGCCCCGCGCGTTCCCTTTTCGTGATGTGACAGGGCGCGGATGGAGACGTCGTGGCCTTCGGCGGCTTTGCGTAGCGCCCCGACGGTGGCTTGGTCTTTGGAGATGTGGGTGAAGGGGTCCCAGTTGTACCAGCGCATGGCGTTTTGGTAGGTCATCTTGTCGATCTCGTCGTCGGGGACGTTGTTGTCGGACAGGACCTCGTGGAGTTGTTCGGGCGCCCCGGGCCACATCGAGTCCGAGTGCGGATAGTCGGCCTCCCAGCAGATGTTGTCCACCCCGATGTCGTGGCGCAACTTCACCCCGACCGGATCAGAGATGAAACAGGTCAAAAAGTGCTCCCGAAACACCTCCGAGGGCCGTTTACCGCCGAAGTCCTGACCCGTCCAGGTCGAATGCATCTCATAGGTACGATCGGCGCGCTCCAAGAAATACGGAATCCAGCCCGTCCCACCTTCTGAGAGCGCGATCTTGAGACCGGGGTACTTCTTGATCGGCGCCGACCACAACAGATCCGCCGCAGCCTGCACGATGTTCATCGGCTGCAACGTGATCATCACATCCATCGGCGCATCCGGCGCGGTGATCGCCAACCGCCCCGACGAGCCGATATGCACATTCATCACCGTGTCGGTATCGACCAACGCCTCCCACAACGGCGTCCAGTACTCGTCATGAAACGACGGATACCCCATCGCGGCCGGATTCTCGGTGAACGTCAACGCGTGCACCCCACGCGCGGCGTTGCGGCGCACCTCCTTGGCGCACGCCTCGGCATCCCAGATCACCGGCAGACACATCGGAATGAACCGCGCCGGATAGGCCCCACACCACTCCTCGACATGCCAATCGTTGTAGGCCTGCAGCAACGCCAACGAGAATTCGGGATCCTCGGTGGCAAACAACCGACCCGCAAACCCCGGAAACGACGGAAAACAGATCGAGCCCAAAATCCCGCCGGCGTTCATGTCCTTGACCCGCTCATCGACCTGCCAACACCCCGGCCGAATCTCATCCAACCCCTGCGGCTCGAGCCCGTACTCCTCCTTAGGCCGACCCGCCACCGCATTGAGCGCCACATTCGGGATCACCACATCACGAAACTGCCAGGTATCCGAACCATCCGGGTTATGCACCAACCGCGGCGCCTCATCCAAATACTTCTTCGGCAGATGATTCCGAAACATATCCGGCGGCTCGACAATGTGATCATCCACACTGATCAAAATCATCTCGTCCTTATTCACGGCTCACCGCTCCCTTGTCGGACTTGCATACCGTATGGCCGAAGCTTAGCTCCGACGCCGCTCGTATTCCGGTGATTGCACGACACGTATGGCGAACGCGCGCCGTGGGTTTCGACCGCCGAAACACGACTAGCAGCAGCGGGCGTTGGGGTTGGCTTCGGTCGCGGCGTGGCGCATCCGCCAGTACTCGCGTTCGGATATCACCGGCTGGCCGGGGTGCATGCGCTCGCGGTGCTCGACGTAGCGACGGTAGTGGTTGTCGCCCATCAATGTCGCCGAGTACCACTTCAACTTGCCGACGTATGAACCGATCTGGCGGGTGATTCGCCCAACGCGTCCCATTGCTTCTGCACCTCCTTCTCGTGCTTAGTCGCGATCAGCCCGGACGGGGCGAAGATTCGTGACGGCACGGGGTCGTCCTCCGCCGTCGGTGAACCGGTTCCGCGGATCGCTCGCAACGCCATGATGACGCCAGCCACGAACACCACGACCACCAGCGACGCGAAGATGATCGACAGCGAGCCCTGGATGAAGGTGTTGCGCACGATCTTGTCCACGTCGCCGGGGGTTTTGGCGCTCAGGCACAATTGTCCCGCCTGCTGTGCGGCCTCGCAGATGCTGTGCTGCTTCCAGTAGCCGACCTTCGGATCCGCGGAGAAGATCTTCTGCCACGACGCGGTCAGCGTCACCACAAGGTCCCACAGCAGCGGAATCCCCGGGATCCACGCCCATTTCAGAAGACCCTTCTTGATCACCACCACGGTGACGACGGTCAACGCGATCGCGGCCAGCAACTGGTTGGCGATGCCGAACAGCGGGAACAGCGTGTTGATGCCGCCGAGCGGATCGGTGACGCCCATCAGCAGGATGCCGCCCCATGCGGCCACCACGATGATGCTGCAGGCCCACGCGCCGACGCGCCAACTGGGGTCCTTGAGCTTGCGCAGCGGCCCGCCCAGGTTGCTCAGGCCGTCGGACAGCATGAAGCGCGCCACCCGGGTGCCGGCGTCGACGGTGGTCAGGATGAACAGCGCCTCGAACATGATCGCGAAGTGATACCAGAAGGCCTTCAACGCGTCTCCGCCGAACACCTTCGCCAGCACCTCCGACATCCCGAAGGCCAACGTCGGTGCGCCGCCGGTGCGCGACACGATCGACGCCTCACCCACGCTCTCGGCGGCCCGGTTGATCTCCTCTGCGGTGATCGGCGGCCCCGACAGCGGCAGGCTGTTGACGTAGTCGGCCGCGGTCTCGGCGGTGCCACCGGTCTGTGCGGCCGGGGCGTTGAGGGTGAAGTAGAGGTGCTGGTTGATGATCGCGGCGGTGATCAGCGCCATGATCGCGACGAACGACTCGGTCAGCATGCCGCCGTAACCGATCAGCCGCATCTGGCTTTCCTTCTCCAGCAGTTTGGGGGTAGTTCCCGACGCGATCAGGGAGTGGAAGCCCGACAGCGCGCCGCACGCGATCGTGATGAAAAGGAACGGGAACAACGACCCGGCGAACACCGGCCCGGTGCCGCTGGCGGCGAAGTTGGAGATGGCCGGCGCCTCCATGACCGGCCGGGCCAGCAGGATTCCGATCGCGAGCAGCACGATGGTGCCGACCTTCATGAATGTCGACAGGTAATCGCGTGGCGCGAGCAGCAACCAGACCGGCAGCACCGATGCGGCGAAGCCGTAGATGATCAGACACCACGACAGCGCCACCGGAGACAGATCGAACCAGGATGCACCCCAGGAGGTTTCGGCCACCCAGCTGCCTGACGCGACGGCCAGCAGCAACAGCACGACGCCGATCACCGACACCTCCGACACGCGGCCGGGCCGCAGGTAGCGCAGGTAGATACCCATGAACAGCGCGATCGGGATCGTCATCGCGATGGAGAACACGCCCCAGGGGCTTTCCGCCAGCGCCTGGACCACCACCAACGCCAGCACGGCCAGCAGGATGACCATGATGACGAGCACCCCCACGATGGCCGCGGCGCCGCCGATCGTGCCGAGTTCGTCGCGCGCCATCTGGCCCAGCGAGCGCCCCCGCCTGCGGGTGGAGATCGACAGCACCAGGAAGTCCTGCACACAGCCGGCCAGCACCGCGCCGATGATGATCCAGATGGTGCCCGGCAGAAAGCCCATCTGCATCGCCAGCACCGGTCCGACCAACGGGCCCGCGCCCGCGATCGCCGCGAAGTGATGGCCGAACAACACCCGGCGGTCGGTCGGCATGTAATCGGTGTTGTTCTCGAAGATCTCGGCGGGCGTCGCGTGGTCGTCGCGCGGACGGACGATCTTCATCTCGACCAGTCGGGCGTAGAACCGGAACCCCACCACATAGGTGCAGATGGCGGCGACGACGAACCAGACCGCGTTGACCGTCTCCCCGCGGAAGAACGCGATGACCGCCCAGGAGATCGCGCCGAGCAGCGCGATGATCCCGAAGACGATGCGGTGCCGGACGGTGATCGGGGATCGGTCGATGATCGCTACCGGAGGCAGGTCTGGGTCGGTGCGGATGTATGTGACGTCGCCCTTGGTTTCCTCGATACGTTCCGAAGGGGCGGTGGGGGTTGCCATGCCGCGATTTTTTCATCGCTGTCGCGGCGGGGTGTCAAAACGGCGGCTTTAGCTGCTGCGCTGGTAGAAGGCGCGAACCGTGTCGATGGTGTCGGCTTCGGCGGGGCTCTTGTCGTCGCGATACCGCAACACCCGCGCGAATCGCAGTGCCATGCCGCCGGGATAGCGCGTGGAGCCCTGCACCCCGTCGAAGGCGATCTCGACCACCTGTTCGGGCCGGACCTTGACCACGTAATCGTCGGTACCGCCGTCGGCCAATTCCAGGAACCGCGTCGTCTGCCATTCCAGCATCGCGTCGGTCATGCCCTTGAAAGTCTTTCCGAGCATCACGAATCCGCCCGTCTCGGGGTCGCGGGCGCCGAGGTGGATGTTGGACAGCTTGCCGGTGCGCCGCCCCGAGCCCCATTCGACGGCCAGTACCACCAGATCCAGCGTGTGTACCGGTTTGACTTTCAACCAGCCCGCACCGCGGCGACCGGCCAAGTACGGAGCCGTCGAAGATTTGGCCACCACGCCTTCGTGGCCTGCGGCCAGCGTCAAGTCGAGGAATTCTTGAGCGGCGTGGGCGTCGTCGGTGACGAGGCGGTCGACGCGATGCGCTGAGGGGACGATCCCGTCCAGCGCCGCGACGCGGTCCGCGGTCGGGAGGTCCAGCAGATCGCGGCCGTCGAGGTGGAGCAGATCGAAGACGAACACCGACAGCGGTTGGACCGTGCGGGCCTTGTCAATATCGACAGACCGTCCGAATCGCGAGGCGGTGACCTGGAAGCGGTGCGGACGACCGTCGGCGCGCAACGCGATCGCCTCCGCGTCGGCGATCAGGTCGCTCACCGGCAGCGCCAACGTCGCCTCCACCACCTCGGGCAGTCGTGCGGTGACGTCGTCGAGGCTTCGGGTGAAAATCGCCACCTCGGTGCCGCGACGGTGGATCTGCACCCGCGCACCGTCCAGCTTGGCTTCCAGAATCGTTGGGCCGCCGAGGCGTTCGAGTGCTTCACCGATATCGGCCGCGGTCTGGGCCAGCATCGGGCCGACGGGTCTGCCGACTCGCAGGGTGAACCGCTGCAGCGCCGCCTCGCCCTCGGTGAGCGCCGCGGCGGCCACGGCGGGCAGCTCGCCGCCGAGCATGGCCGCGCGCCGGATCGCCGCCGCGGGCGCATCGGCGGCCTTGGCGACCGCATCGGCCATCACCCCGAGCAGCGCTCCCTGCCGAAGCTCCCCGCTCAGCAGCCGGCGCAGAAACGTCTGTTCGGTAGCGGTGGCCGCGGCGAACAGGGCCGCCACCAGTTCGGCCCGCCGGGCCTGCGACCCCTTACCCGCGACACCGCCGATCTCGCTGAGCCGGGCGTCGACGTCGAGGACGCTCAGCGCGGGTTCGGCGGCCGGCTCGGGCAGCGCGCGCAGGGCCGCCCAGCCGACACCGATCTGGCGTTGCGGCAGCTCGCCGGACAGCCACGAGACCACCACCGTGACCAGCCGCGGATCGCCCGGCTCGGCGGCGCGACGCAACACCTCGGCGATAGTGGCGATTTTCTTCGAGCGCGCCGAGGAGGCGCCCACCTCGGTCGATGCGGTCGCGACGTCGAGCAGCTGCACCATGTCAGCCTGACACGGCCATCACCCATGCGCGAGCGACCGCAAATGTGCGCATTTGTCGGTGTTTCGACGTGCAAACGCGGCCGCTCGCGGAAAAGTCAGCGCACGGTGAACGACACCGAGTGCCAACCCGAGGCGCCGTCGGGCACCGGATCGGCCGGTGTCGACGTCTGCACGTCACCGGTGTTGTCGATGGCGCGCACGGTGACGGTGTGCGGACCGGGTTGCGACGCCTGCCACGGCAGGCTCCACATCCGCCAGGTGTCGTCGGAGTAGCTCGCGCCGAGCTCGGCCTGCTGCCAGTCGCCCTGCGTGCCGGGTGGGTCGACGCGCACCTCGACGGCACGCACGCCGCGGTGCTGTGCCCATGCGACGCCGCCGAACGTCACCGCCCCCGGCGCGACGGTCTGCCCGCTGCGCGGCACGTCGATGCGTGACTGCGTCTTGATCGGGCCGCGCGCCGACCAGCCCAACCGGGTCCAGTAGGCCTGGGCGCGGTCGAACCGGGTCAGCTCGAGGTCGACGACCCATTTCGTCGCCGACACATAGCTGTACAGGCCGGGTACGACGAGTCGGGCCGGATAGCCGTGTTCGGTCGGCAGGGGTTGGCCGTTCATCCCCACCGCCAGCAGCGAACCGCGATCGTCGGTGAGCGCCTCGACGGGTGTGCCCGCAGTGAAGCCGTCGATCGACTTCGACAGCACCATGTCGGCGTCGGGCCGAACCCCGGCCTGCGCCAACAGATCCCGTATTAGGTAGCCGGTCCACGACGCGTTGCCGACCAGCGGGCCGCCGACCGGGTTGGAAACGCACGTCAACGTGACCAGCTTCTCGACGACGTCGAAGCGGTCCAGATCGTCGAACCGGTAGGTGATTTCGCGATCCACCATGCCGTGGATCCGCAGCTGCCAGTCGGCGCGGCTGAGCTGCGGCACCGTCAGCGCGGTGTCGATCCGGTAGAAGTCGGCATTGTCGGTGACAAACGACGGCAGTCCAACACCGTTGGGCTGCACCGCGGCCGGAACGGGCGGGGCGGGGACGTCCACCGGCGGAAGCGCGAACGCGTCGCGATCGCCCGCCACCGACGACGTCAGCCGCGACAGCACGACACCGCCCACCCCGGCCAGGGCGCCCGCGCCGAGGAACCCCAGCGTCACCAAGGACAGCCGTCTGCCTCGGTCGGGCGCGTCGCCGGCGGCCGCCGGCGCGTCGGCGATCCGACCCGAGATGAGAAACCGCAGCACCGCGACGCCGCACACGGTGCCGACGACGGTGGGCAACGTGTGCACCACCGAGGAGTCGGGCCGCGACAGCACCGCCGCGCAGCCCACCGCCCCGGCCGCCACGATGGCCGCGCTGCCCACCGGTACCCGTCGCGACTCCCACATCGCGGTGACGGCCGCGATCACCCCGACCACCACCAGCACGGCCAGCGAGAGCACCAATTTGTCTGTGGTGCCGAAGGTTTGGATGGCCCATTCCTTGACCGGCCCCGGCGTCAGGTCGATGACGGCCGATCCCACGGCGGTGCGCGAGTCGGCGCGCGGCCCGACGACGACGGCCACCAGCTGGGTGACGCCCAGTGCGACAGCGGCCGCGGCGACTCCCGCCATCGCCCTGGCGCCGCTCGCGGTCATGTGCCAACGCTACCCACGCACCGACCCGAAAGGCTTACCGAACGGGGGCGTCGGCTAAGTTGCTTTACGATTCGACCACTTTCTGGAAAGGCAGCTGATGGAGATCCACGGCAAGAAGGCCATCATCGTCGGTGGGGCATCGGGCTTCGGCAAGGCGACGGCCGAGTTGCTGGCCGAGCGGGGCGCGAGCGTCGCGGTGCTGGACCGGCCACAGTCCAAGGGCAAGGAGGTCGCCGACGCCATCGGCGGGTCCTTCTACGAGGTCGACGTCACCGACTTCGACGGCACCGAGAAGGTGCTGCAGCAGGCCATCGACGCGCTCGGCGGACTGCACATCATCGTCACGACCGCCGGTGGTGGCGCGGCCGAGCGCACCGTCAAGAAGGACGGTCCGCACAGCCTGGAGACCTTCCGCAACTGTGTGGATCTCAACCTCATCGCGACGTTCAACATCAGCAGGCTGGCGGGCTGGCAGATGAGCAAGCAGGACCTCGTCGACGACGAGCAGGAAGAGCGCGGGGTCATCATCAACACCGCCTCGATCGCCGCGTTCGAGGGCCAGATCGGGCAGGTCGCCTACACCGCGTCCAAGGCCGCGATCGCCGGGATGTGCCTGACCATGGCCCGCGACATGGGCAGCCTGGGCATCCGGGCGCTGGCCATCGCGCCGAGCCTGTTCGCCACCGGACTCACCGAGGGCATCCCCGACGAGTTCGCCAAGGCGCTGACCAAGGATGCGGCGTTCCCCAAGCGTCTGGGCAAGCCGGAGGAGTACGCCAAGCTGGTGGCCGCGATCGTCGAGAACCCGATGCTCAACGGTCAGTGCCTGCGACTGGACGCGGGCCAGCGTTTCGCACCCAAGTAGCCGATTTGGCCGGCGGTGCCTGCGCCTAGCGCGTCGACCGGTTGAAATCGCATACCCTTTCAGGGTGGCAGCCGTGCCGAGCGAGGCCGTATGACCGCACCGTCGGCCTCGGTCGCCGCGGTGGTGGTCAGCTACAACCGCCGCGACCGCCTCGAGCGCGAGATCAAAGCCCTCCGCAGCCAGACCCGTCCCGTCGACGAGATCATCGTCGTCGACAACGGATCGACCGACGGGTCGCGAGAGTATCTGCGCGGCCTGGACGGCTCGGTGCTCATCGTCGAGTCGCACCGCAACAGGGGCGGCGCGGGCGGGTTCTCGCTGGGTCTGGCGTGGGCCTTACATCGTGGCCACGACCTGGCCTGGGTGATGGACGACGACGCCGAACCCTACGCTGATTGCCTCCAGCAACTGCTGGCGCCGTTCGGCGGGGACGTGAGTCGATATTCGTTCATCTGCCCGCAGGTGGTCGATCCGGAGGGCCGGACCGGCCCGCGCAACCACCCGCTGCTGTCCGGGCGCTACGACCAGCTGTTCCACGCGGCCGAACAGGGCTACCTGGCGGCGGCCGCGTCGTCGTTCGTCGGCCCGCTGATCTCGCTGCACCATGCCCGCCGCACCCACCTGCCGCTCGCGGACTTCTTCGTCTGGCATGACGACACCGAATACACCTCCCGGCTGGCCGCGCTGGCGCCCGCCATCGCGGTGCCGGGCGCCAAGATCGTGCATCTGCCCGACAGCGCCGGGCCGAGGGTGTTCGATTCGGCGCGGGCCGCCGGAAACATCCGCAACCTCCTGTGGTGGTACCGCGAAGACACCAACTCGACGATCCCCAGGCGGGTCATCGCCCGATGGTCGGTGTCGATCACCGCGGCCAACTTCCGGTCGGCGGGCCTCCGGGGGTTCCCCCTGGTGCTGGGCAAGTTCGGCGGCGGGGTCGTTCAATCGCTGTTGCGCCGGCCGACCCACCTGTTCGCCGAGGAGGTCGTCGATGCCAGCCAGCGCGACGACGCGGTTGTGGTGATTTCGGTGTAGCTGGTCGCGCACACCGCGACTGCCGACACCGAAATCGCCGAAGTCGCCGCGAAGGCTGACACCATGTGGGCATGCGCGACGATCCCGGCGGGCTTCCGACCCTCAGTGACGACGACCAGGCTGCCGTGCAGCGTTGGGTGCGACAACAGGGCCTGGGGTCGACGGTCTCCGGGGTCGAGCCCCTGACCGGCGGCACCCAGAACATCGTGGTGCGACTGGAAGTCGACGGCCGGCCGATGGTGTTGCGCAGGCCGCCGGCGCACCCGCGACCGACCAGTGACAAGACCATGCTGCGTGAGATCGCCGCGCTGCAGACGCTGGCGGGCACGCCGGTGCCGCATCCGGGCTTCATCGCGGGTTGTGCCGATCTCGAGGTGCTCGGCGTGGTGTTCTACCTGATGGAAGAGGTCGACGGGTTCAACCCCGGCGATTCGGTGGCCGAGGCCTACGTCGCGGATGCGGACATGCGCCATCAGGTCGGGCTGTCCTACGCGGCCAGCCTGGCCGACCTCGGCAACGTCGGATGGCAGGGTAAGCCCCTCGCGGAGCTCAGGCGGCCGGGGTCGTTTCTGGAGCGCCAGGTGCCGCAGTTCCTTCGGCTGTTGGAAAGCTATCGGCACGACTCCTATGACCCCGAAACGCTGGCCGTGACCGAACTGACGGACTGGCTGGCCGAGCACCGCCCGCCGGACGGCGAGCCCGGCGTCCTGCACGGCGATCCCCACCTGAGCAACGTGTTGTTGCGCCGCGACAAGCCCGAACTCGCCGCGTTCGTCGACTGGGAGATGTGCACGATCGGCGACCCGCTGCTGGACCTGGGCTGGATGCTGATCTGCTGGCCGCTGGAGACCAACACCATCACCGCCGGAGCCGAACTCGCCGCGCTCGGCGGGCTGGCGAGCCGGCGTGAGCTGCTGGACGCCTATCTGGCGGCCGGCGGCCGGGAGACGGCGCACCTGAACTGGTATGTGGCGATGGCCTGCTTCAAGCTCGGCATCGTGATCGAGGGCACGTGGTCGCGGTTTCTGGTCGGACAGGCCAGCCGGGAGGCCGGCGAGCGGCTGCACGCCAACGCCCAAAACCTCATCGAACTGGGTACCCGGGTGGCCAAGGGCGACAGCCCGTTCGGGCTATAGCGCGCTCACAGCTGGTAGGCGTCGACGGCCAGCCGGGCCGCCAGCGCGAGCCCCGCAGCGCCGATCAACACCTTCAGCGGTCCGGCGGGGGCGTGGCGCACCACGACGGGCCCGAACCACGAGCCGACCAGGCAGCCGAGGCCCAGCGGGATCACCGCCAGCCACTGCACCGCGGAGACAACCGTGAAGATCACCGCCGCCACCACGTTGGCGATCCCCATGATGACGTTCTTGCCGGCGTTGGCGTGCGGCAGTGAGGCCCCGCCCGCGCGCAGCAGCAGGGCCAGCATCAGCACGCCCGCGGCCGCGCCGAAGTAGCCGCCGTAGATGCAGATCGCCAACACCGCGGCGGATTCGACCAGCAGCGTGACCGTGTGGCGCCGATGGTCGGCGACCCGCGCGCCCACCGAGACGCGGGTGGGCAGCACGATCGCCAACGAAGCCAGCCCCAGCAGGATCGGCACGGCCTTCTCGAATCCCTCGGCCGGTGTCGTCAACAACAGCAGGGCGCCCGCGGCGCCGCCCAGCGCGGCCACCGGGGTGATGCGAAGCAGCCAGCGGGCCTGGCCCTTGAGTTCGGGACGGGAGCCCAGCGCCGACCCGATGCCGTTGAACACCACGGCCACGGTGTTGGTGACGTTGGCCGTGACGGGAGGAAGCCCGACAAGCAGCAGCGCCGGGTAGGTCGCCACCGAGGCCAAGCCCGCGATGCTGCCGGTCAGCCCGCCGACGACCCCGGCGGCGGCCAGAAACGCCGCATCCCACCACGTCATCGGCCGACGTATGCGGGCCCGCGCCGCTCAGGCATGACATGTGCCCACACCGGGATCAGGTTACTGCGTCGAAAAATGTTTGCGCCGCTCGCCGCCGAGCGTCTAGCATCGCCAACGTGCCGAGGCGACTCGTAGTAGCAACCCGCAGCGGGGTCTGATCCTGACCGACCCCTCGCTGTGGGTCGTTGCTACTCGTCGGTCAATACCTCTTTCTCGAGAAGACCGGCACAATGGAGATCGAAACCATTACCAGCGCAGCATGTTTACCCGTCGCGTCCATTCTGGATGCGCCACTGCCGCGCGGTCTGCGTGAGGAGGCCGATGGTATGTCGTTCGACGCGTTCGTGGACCAGTACGCGCCCGGCGCCGGTCCGCTGCGTCTCGGCAACTGGGTGTGCACCGACGGAGACCGGCCCGCCACCCGACTGGGCCCGCAGGCCCGCAACTACCAGGCCACACTCGCGATCGGTGACCGCATCAGCACGTCGTCGGCAGCGGCCACCGGCCCGATCGCGGCGCTGACCGCGATGCTGCACGAACGCGGAATCACCGTCGAGATGACGGCATTTCACCAGCGGCCCGCCGGTGAGCGCACCGCGACCTTTGTTCAGGGATCTGACGGCGATCGCTCCGAGTGGGCGATGGGCCTCGGCGACGACCCGACACAGTCGGCGTTGCGCGCGGTCATCAACTGCGCCAACCGGCTGCTGAGTTAGCTACCCGCCGCCGAGATCCCGCCCAAGCGGGTCAGTGCAACGGGCGCAGCACGATCGGCATGCCGTCCTTCGGCACGGGCATACCGGCGTAGTCGTAGCTCGGCCGGTACCCCGGCCGCGGCAACTCCAGACGGTACTTGCGCAGCAGTCGGTGCATCACGGTCTTGATCTCCAGCTGACCGAACACCATGCCGATGCACTTGTGCGCGCCGCCGCCGAACGGCGCGAACGCGTACCGGTGCTTCTTGTGCTCGGCGCGCGGTTCGGCGAACCGGTCGGGGTCGAACTTGTCGGGATCGGTCCACAGTTCCGGCAGCCGGTGGTTCATCCCGGGCCAGGTCACGATGTTGGTGCCGGCCGGAATGTAGAAGCCGAGCAGATCGGTGTCGCGCACCGCCTGGCGGACGTTGAACGGCAGCGGGGTGACCAACCGCAGCGATTCGTTGATCACCAGGTCGAGGGCCTCCAGCTTCTCCAGCGCCTCGATGTCCAGCGGTCCGTCGCCCAGCCGCGACGACTCGTCGCGGCAGCGCTCCTGCCACTCCGGATTGGCGGCCAGGTGGTAGCCCATCGTGGTCAGCGTCGACGTCGAGGTGTCGTGGGCGGCCATCATCAGGAAGATCATGTGGTTGACGATGTCCTCGTCGGAGAAGCTGTTGCCGTCCTCGTCCTCGGTGTGGCACAGCACCGAGAGCATGTCGGTGCCCCCGGAGTGGCGGCGTTCCTTGACGCGTTCCTCGAAGTAGTCCTCGAGGACCCTGCGGGCCCGCAAGCCCCGCCACCACTTGAACGGCGGGACGCTGGTGCGGATGATCGCGCCGCCGGCCCGGGTGGTGATGGTGAACGCTTCGTTGACCTTGGTGACCAGTTCCTGGTCGGTGCCGGGTTCGTGGCCCATGAACACCACCGAGGCGATGTCGAGGGTGAGCTCCTTGAGCGCCGGGTGTAGCAGGAACCGGGCATCGTTGGCCACCCAGTCCTCGGCGACGACCTTCGAGGCCACCTTGTCGATGTGCTCGACGTAGCCGGTCAGCCGGGTCCGGGTGAATGCCTCCTGCATGATCCGCCGGTGGAACATGTGCTCTTCGAAGTCGAGCAGCATCAAGCCGCGGTTGAAGAACGGCCCGATGACCGGATGCCAGCCCTTCTGCGAGAAATCCTTGTTCTTGTTGGAGAACACGGCCTGGGTGGCGTCGGGGCCCAGCGCGGACACCGACGACAGGGCCGGGGAGTAGGCGTAGTGCACCGGGCCGTACTTCCGATAGACCTTCAGCACGTACTCCGGCCCACCCCGGAACGCCTCGATCATGTGCCCGACGATCGGCAGGCCCGAGTCGCCCATGACGGGTTGCAGGCCACTTCCGGGCGGCGGCTCGGCCAGCACGAACTGCTTCCACTCGCGGTTGTTCAGCCGATCTTCGACAAACCCCAATCCCGGCAGGTTGTTGATCGTCGGCGTGAACCGCCGCTTCGCCTGGTCGATCAGGTAATCCTTGGTGCTGATGGTGGGCATCTCGCTCCTCGAGCCAAAAACGACTGTGGCCGTTGTCACTTGTATCCCCATCCTGAATGGCAGACTTGACGCATGTCAAGTTTGGTCCGATTGTGGACTGATGCGAAGGTCTACGGCCATGACCGCTGAGTCCACCGCGCCGGAGGCCCGCCGCAGGCGGGGCGACCGCCAGCGCGACGCCATCATCACCGCGGTGCGCGAGTTGCTGCAGGAGCGCTCCTTCGCCGACCTGTCCGTGAGCACCATCAGCGAGCGCGCCGGGGTGGCCAGGTCAGGGTTCTACTTCTACTTCGACTCCAAGTACGCGGTGCTGGCGGTGATCCTCGCCAACGCCAGCGAGGAACTGGACAAACTCACCCACGACTTCGCGCCCCGCGAACCCGGTGAGACGCCGTCGCAGTTCGCCAAGCGGATGGTCGGCAGCGCCGCCGCGGTGTACGCGAACCGGGATCCGATCATGCACGCCTGCGTGGCGGCCCGAAACACCGATCCGCAGATCCGGGAAATGATGGACGTTTTCGCCGACGGCATCATCGACAAGATCATCAGCGTGGTCGAACAGGACGCCGACGCGCGTCCGATCTCCGATGATCTGCCCGCATTGGTCCGCACGCTCGCGGCCACGACGTTCATGACGCTCACCCATGACAGCGCGTTCATCGGCCGCGGCGACGACCCCGCGCGGGCCATCGAGACCGTCGAGCGTCTGTGGCTGTGCGGGCTGTGGGACGGATCGGCGCTGCGCGACGACTAGCGGGCCGTGCCCGGCCGGGCCCATCGGTATTCTCACCGCCATGGCACACAGCGGCTTTGCGAACAAGCGATGTCTTCTCACCGGAGCCGCCAGCGGCATCGGCCGCGCCACCGCGCTGAAGTTGGCCGCCGAGGGTGCACTGCTCTACCTCACCGACCGGGACGCCGAAGGTCTGGAGAAGACCGTCGCCGACGCCCGCGCGTTGGGCGCCGACGTGCCCGAGTACCGCGCCCTGGACATCTCCGACCACGACGCGGTGGTGGCTTTCGGCGAGGACATCCATCGACGGCATCCCGCGATGGACGTCGTGATGAACATCGCGGGCGTGTCGGCGTGGGGCACCGTGTCCACGCTGACTCACCAGCACTGGAAGTCGATGATCGACATCAACCTGATGGGCCCGATCCACGTCATCGAAACGTTTGTCCCCCCGATGGTGGCCGCCGAGAAGGGCGGGCACCTGGTCAACGTGTCGTCGGCGGCCGGACTGGTGGCACTGCCGTGGCACGCGGCGTACAGCGCGAGCAAGTACGGGCTGCGCGGGCTGTCGGAGGTGTTGCGTTTCGATTTGGCGCGACATCGCATCGGGGTGTCGGTGGTGGTGCCCGGCGCGGTGAAAACCCCACTGGTGCAGACGGTTCAGATCGCCGGGGTGGACCGTGAAGACCCGCGCGTGAAGAAGTGGACGGATCGGTTCAGCGGTCACGCGGTCTCACCGGAGCACGTCGCGGACAAGATCCTCAAAGGTGTGCGCAGGAACCGGTTCTTGATCTACACATCACCCGACATTCGGGCGCTGTACCTGTTCAAGCGGGTCGCGTGGTGGCCCTACAGCGTCGCGATGCGCCAGGCGAACGTGCTGTTCACCCGCGCGCTGCGCCCCGACGCGCGGCGCCGTTAGCGCCCGCCCCAGTCCCACGGTGGGGTGTCGAGCAGTCCCAGGCCGTCGATGCGCGTCTCGCCGAAATCCTTGTACAGCCCGATCTCCACGGCTGCGCTGTCCGCGTCGGCAGCGCCGACCGGGACCGTGTCGAGAAACTCCAGAAGGGCGCGGGAGTGGGTGACGACGACGACCTGCGTCACGGCCGCGGCGGCGCCGATCAGCGACGCCAGGGGCCGCAACAGATCCGGGTGCAGCGACGTCTCCGGTTCGTTGAGCACCATCAGCGCCGGGGGCTGCGGGCTGCGCAACGCCGCCGCCCAGAGCAGGAAACGCAGTGTGCCGTCCGACAGTTCGGCGGCGCGCAGCGGCCGTAACATGCCGCGCTGCCTGAGCTGCAGGTCGAAGAGCCCGTCGCTGGCGGCCACCGACACCGTGGCGCCGTCGAAGGCGTCGGCGACCGCGCGCTGCAGGTCGTCGAATCCGGCCTCGATGATGGTCTGGATCGCGGCCGCGAGATCGGCGCCGTCGTCGGAGAGCACCGGGGTGCGGGTGCCGACGTTGCGCTGCCGCGACGGTGCGGCCGCATCGACCCGGAACCCGTCGTAGAAACGCCAGTCTCGCAACCGGTCTCGGACCGCGGCGAGTTCCGGGTGCGCGCCGGGGTGGGCGAATTCGGCGAGTACGCTGCGGTAGGGCGGTAGCGACTTCGACAGCATCTCCATACCTCGTCCCGACTCCGCGCCGGCCTCGGCGTAGTCGCGGGTGCGACGCACCAACGTCGAGGCGTTCCGCATGACGGGGCCGACGAACACCGCCTCGCGCTTGATCTCCGGGTCATGCGCGAAAAGCGACTGGTGCCCGGCCATCTGGGGCAGTCCGAGGTCGACCAGATAGCCGAAATCCGCTGAGGTGAAACCCATTTCCAACGAAACCGGCCCGGTTCGCGCGGTGCCCTCGGTGTGGTCGGCACGGCGGGCCGCGCCCAGGTGCTGCGGGCCGGCCCACAGCACCGACTCCAGACCGCCCTCGCGGGCCAGGGAACCGATCACCTCACCGCGGCCGCAGTCGGCCAGCAGTCGCAACGCGCGATACAGCGAGGACTTGCCGGTGCCGTTGGCGCCGGTCACGACCGTGAGCCGGGCAAGGGGCAACACGATGTCGCGCAGGGAGCGGTAGCCGCGGAATGCGACGGTGTGCAGCACGGGTCAGTACCCACCTTCTGGCGGCGCGAGTTCCAGGCGCACCCCGAGCAGGCGCACGGGGCGGTCGAGATCGAACTGGTCGAGCAGGCGCAGCGCGGTCGCGGTGATGACCTCGGCGTCCGTACCCGCCGCCGCCAGCTTGCGGATCTTGGTGCGGGTGAAGAACGTGTTGGTGCGCACGGTCACCGCCACCCGGGTCGCCACCCGGCCCTCCTCGACGATCTCGGCGAGCGTGCGGGTCGCGAGCTCGACCACCGCGGCGTCGATCTCGGCGCGTTCGGTCAGGTCCTGCGGGAACGTGACGACATGGCTGCGCGAGCGGGGCACCCACGGTTGCGCGCTCACGTCACCGTCACCGCCGCCCTTGGCCAGCAGCAGGAACCACAGCCCGGTGGTCGGGCCGAACGTCGATGTGAGCACGGTGGCGTCGGTGCCGGCCAGATCCGCGACCGTGTGGATACCCATGGCGGCAAGCTTTTTGGCGGTCTTCGGGCCGACGCCCCAGAGGGCGTCGACGGTACGGTCGCCCATCACCGTCATCCAGTTGTCGTCGGTGAGCCGGTAGGTGCCCGCCGGCTTGGCGAACCCGGTGGCGACCTTGGCCCGTTGCTTGTTGTCGCTGATGCCGACCGAACACGACAACCCGGTGCTCGCGCCGACGACCTCGCGGACCTGCTCGGCCAGCCCGACCGGGTCGTCGGCGTTGTCGAGATCGGCCCCGACATAGGCTTCGTCCCACCCCCACACCTCCACCGGATGGCCGAAGTCGCGCAGCAGTCCCATGACCTGTTCGGAGGCCGCGTCGTAGGCGTCGGTGTCCAACGGTAAGAACGTCGCCTCGGGGCACTTGCGCACCGCGGTGCGCAGCGGCATGCCCGCGTGCACCCCGAACTCGCGTGCGGAATACGACGCGCAGGTGACGACCTTGCGCGGCTCGTGCGGATCGCCGTTGCCGCCGACGATGATCGGCAGCCCGTCGAGTTCGGGGCGGCGACGCACTTCGACGGCGGCCTGAAACTGGTCCAGATCGACGTGCAGCACCCAGCGTGTGGTCATGTGCCGCAGAGCTTGCGCGCGACGGACTCCCAGGCGTCGCCGAGGCCGTCGAGCGTCTGGTTCCGGTCGGTCAGCTGGTGATGCACGTAGTCGGTGTCCAGAAGCGCGAGCAGCGCGCTGGCCTGCGCGTCGAGGTCACCGGTGGTGCCCGCCTGCTCCAGCAGCACGCCGACATGTCGGTGGTGCAGGGTGGCCGGGGGACTGAACCGGGTCTGCGGATCGCGCTGGGCGGCCGACAGCAGGTCGTGGTGGGTGTGGACGAACTCGAGCCGGTGACGTCCGTAGGCCAGCAGCCGGTCCAGCGGCGCCGCGCCGGGACCCAGCGGTGGCGGGCCGAACAGAAAGGCGTCCTGCGAGGCCTTCTCGTCCTCGTCGAGCAGCACGATCATCATCGCCGCACGGGAGCCGAAGCGACGGAACAGCGTGCCCTTGCCGACGCCCGCGGCCGCGGCGATGTCGTCGGTGGTGACCGCGTCGGCGCCGCGTTCGGCGATCAGTTGGCGGGCGGCGTCGAGAAGCAGCGCACGGTTGCGTGCGGCGTCACCGCGCTCCTGGGCAGGTTGGCCGGTGACCGGCAGCTCGTTGTCGCGACGAGGGGCGGCCATGTCACGACTTTAATTCAGACGGAATTATTCGGACCCTAGTCCGGTTTGTTCCTGCGACAGTCTCGAAGACCGGAGCAGACCGGAAGGAACCGACCATGTCGGATGTGAACGTGCTGGTGCTCGTGGGCAGCCTGCGCGCGGAGTCGATCAACCGCCAACTCGCCGAACTCGCGATCGAAACGACGCCGGGCGGGACTCGCCTGCAGCTGTTCGACCGGCTGGGGGAGTTGCCGTTCTACAACGAGGACCTCGACCACGACCCGCTCCCCGAACCGGTGGTGGCGCTGCGGCGGGCCGCGGCGGGCGCCGAGGCCGCCTTGATCGTCACCCCGGAGTACAACGGCACCATCCCGGGTGTGCTCAAGAACGCGATCGACTGGTTGTCCCGTCCGTACGGCGACGGTGCGATGCAGGGCAAGCCGCTGGCGGTGATCGGTGCGGCACTGGGCCGCTACGGGGGCGTCTGGGCCCACGACGAGACCCGTAAGTCGTTCGCCATCGCGGGACCCCGGGTCATCGACGATCTGAAACTGTCGGTGCCGACGGCCGCGTTCGACGGCAGGCATCCGCGAGAGAACGCCGAGGTCGTCGCGGGTCTGCGTGACGTGGTCGGCAAACTGGCCGCAGAAGTCTCGTAGCGGGTTTGCTGAAACGCGCCCGAACCGCTACGTTCGGCGGTTCGGTGTGCCACGGCCGCCCGTTTTGTCGGTGCCTGCTGGTAGATCTGATCCGGTGACGCGCCGCCCCCAGGACTGTGATCTTCGACACGCCGAGACTGAGCTGCGCGAAGTGCTTACGACCTGGGAATTTCAGAAATGTCATTTAGAACATCTTGTATCCCTTCGCAATGTCGGACACTAGGTGTAGTGTTTCAAACACCGACAGGCTCCGACGGTCACAGATCCGACAGGAGCCGGCCGGAGGCCGAGAGTTCCGGCGGTGTCGGGTTCCCTGACCCACCGGTCTCACGGACCGGGACACCGGGAATTCCGAGAATTTTCGGGAGCCCCGGCGCGCTGAACCACAACACAGCACCAGTTGCCAGTTTGACCGCAGAGGAGCCGTACAGATGACTGTCACCGTGTACACCAAGCCCGCGTGTGTGCAGTGCAACGCGACCTACAAGGCGCTGGACAAGCAGGGCGTCACCTACGACAAGGTCGACATCAGCCTGGACAGCGAGGCCCGCGACTACGTCATGGCCCTGGGCTATCTGCAGGCGCCCGTCGTGGTGGCCGGCAACGAGCACTGGTCCGGCTTCCGCCCCGACCGGATCAAGGCGCTCGCCGGAGCGGCTGCGGCCACCGCCTAGGGGGTATCCCGAACGACGCGAAAGGAGGAGACATCGAGATGACCACCGAAACCGCGGGCACTCTCGTGTACTTCTCCAGCGTCTCGGAGAACACCCACCGCTTCGTCGAGAAGCTCGGGCTGCCCGCCACCAGGATTCCGCTGCACGGGCGCATCGAGGTCGACGCGCCCTATGTGCTGGTGCTGCCCACCTACGGAGGGGGCCGCGCCACCCCGGACATCAACGACGGGGGCTACGTTCCCAAACAGGTCATTGCGTTCCTCAACAACGAGCACAACCGGTCGTTGCTCCGCGGCGTCATCGCCGCGGGCAACAACAACTTCGGCGCCGAATTCGCGTACGCGGGCGACGTGGTCTCCCGCAAATGCGATGTGCCGTACCTCTATCGATTCGAACTCATGGGTACCCAGGACGACGTCGAAACCGTCCGCGCGGGTCTTGCTGATTTTTGGAAGGACCAGACGTGCCACCAACCGTCACAGCTGCAGAGCCTGTAACCGCCGCACCGGCGCACACGATGCCGGGTGAGGCCGATTACCACGCGCTCAACGCGATGCTGAATCTCTACGATGCCGACGGCAAGATTCAGTTCGACAAGGACCGCGAAGCCGCTCACCAGTTCTTCCGGCAGCACGTCAACCAGAACACCGTGTTCTTCCACGACGTGGACGAGAAGCTCGACTATCTGATCAAGGAAAACTATTACGAGCGCGAGGTTCTCGACCAGTACTCGCGCAACTTCGTCAAGACGCTGCTGGACCGGGCGTACGCCAAGAAGTTCCGCTTCCCGACGTTCGTCGGCGCGTTCAAGTACTACACCTCCTACACGCTCAAGACGTTCGACGGCAAGCGGTATCTGGAGCGCTTCGAGGACCGGGTCGTGATGGTGTCGCTGACCCTGGCCGCGGGCGACACGCTGCTGGCCGAGAGGCTCGTCGACGAGATCATGGACGGCCGATTCCAGCCGGCTACCCCGACGTTCTTGAACTCGGGCAAGAAGCAGCGCGGTGAGCCGGTGAGCTGCTTTTTGCTCAGAATCGAAGACAACATGGAGTCGATCGGCCGATCGATCAACTCGGCGCTGCAGTTGTCCAAGCGCGGCGGTGGAGTCGCGTTGCTGCTCACCAACATTCGCGAGCACGGCGCACCGATCAAGAACATCGAGAACCAGAGTTCGGGCGTCATTCCGATCATGAAGCTGCTCGAGGACTCGTTCTCGTATGCCAACCAGTTGGGCGCCCGGCAGGGCGCGGGCGCGGTGTACCTGCACGCGCATCACCCCGACATCTACCGGTTCCTGGACACCAAGCGGGAGAACGCCGACGAGAAGATCCGCATCAAGACCCTGAGCCTGGGTGTGGTGATTCCGGACATCACCTTCGAGTTGGCCAAGAACAACGAGGACATGTACCTGTTCTCGCCGTACGACGTCGAGCGCGTCTACGGACTGCCGTTCGCCGACATCTCGGTGACCGAGAAGTACTACGAGATGGTCGACGACGCGCGGATCCGTAAGACGAAGATCAAGGCTCGCGAGTTTTTCCAGACGCTTGCGGAACTGCAGTTCGAATCGGGCTACCCCTACATCATGTTCGAGGACACGGTGAACCGGTCCAACCCGATCGAGGGCAAGATCACCCACTCGAACCTGTGCTCGGAGATCCTGCAGGTCTCGACCCCGTCGGTGTTCAACGAGGATCTGTCCTACGCCAAGGTGGGCAAGGACATCTCGTGCAATCTCGGCTCGCTGAACATCGCCAAGGCGATGGACTCGCCGGACTTCTCCCAGACCGTCGAGGTGGCGATCCGCGCGCTGACCGCGGTGAGCGACCAGACCCACATCTACTCGGTGCCCTCGATCGAGCAGGGCAACAACGACTCCCACGCGATCGGGCTGGGGCAGATGAATTTGCACGGGTACCTGGCCCGCGAGCGGATCTTCTACGGCTCCGAAGAGGGTGTGGATTTCACCAACATCTACTTCTACTGCGTGCTGTATCACGCGTTGCGGGCGTCCAACCGGATCGCGATCGAACGCGGCGCGGCGTTCAAGGGGTTCGAGAACTCGAAGTACGCGTCGGGGGAGTTCTTCGACAAGTACACCGAGCAGGTGTGGGAGCCCAAGACCGACAAGGTGCGCGCGCTGTTCGCCGACGCGGGCATCCGCATCCCCACCCAGGAGGACTGGAACAGGCTCAAGGAGTCGGTGCAGAAGCACGGCATCTACAACCAGAACCTGCAAGCCGTTCCGCCGACCGGGTCGATCTCCTACATCAACCACTCGACGTCGTCGATCCACCCGATCGCCAGCAAGGTCGAGATCCGCAAGGAAGGCAAGATCGGGCGGGTGTACTACCCGGCGCCGTACATGACCAACGACAACCTGGAGTATTTCCAGGATGCGTACGAGATCGGCTACGAGAAGATCATCGACACGTACGCCGCGGCCACCCAGCATGTCGACCAGGGGCTCAGCCTGACGTTGTTCTTCAAGGACACCGCCACCACCCGCGACATCAACAAGGCGCAGATCTACGCCTGGCGCAAGGGAATCAAGACGCTGTACTACATCAGACTGCGCCAGATGGCGCTGGAGGGCACCGAAGTCGAGGGCTGCGTCTCCTGCATGTTGTAAGGGTCAACGCCGAGTGTCGACCGTGCATCGAGCCGACACTCGGCGTCGGGCGCCTACCTCAGCGCAAACGCGGGTAGATGGTCCACCCGCGCCAGGGCTGAGTGCTTCGGCGCAACGCCGGGGCCGGTGGGAACATGCGCGGCCTCCTCTGACTTGGCCTGGTGGTTTATCCAGCATTCGCCGGTGCGTTCGTCGTAGTCGCCGCCGTAGAAGACACAGCACACTCCGATGTCGTCGGAATGCTCTGCCGCGCACTCCCAGAAGTCGTCGCTCACCGGCGCGGCGGCGGCCTGGGCGGCGACGCCGACGGCTACGACCGCGGCCAGCGCGGCGGTCGCGAGAAACCCTGTCGTGTTCATGCGCCAAGCCTGCGCGCACGCCGGCCACGCCGAAACGGGGCCGCGAACCAAACCGGTCGCCCGCCGGTAGGGGCTGCCGGCGCACCCGTTGGTGAGGGATTAGGGGGCACGCGTGACGATGTGGGCAACGCCACCCATAGGTAAGGCTTGCCTCATCACCGCGCCGCGTTTACATTTAGCCGCAAATGTTTCCTTTAAACGGGAGCGGGCTGGATGGTTGACACTTTGCGCGTGGCCGTGGGAGCGGCGATAGCGGCGGTGACGGTGCTGGCCGGGGTCATTCCGACGGCGCATGCCAACCCCGGGTTCGACGAGGACTTCGCGATCACCTCCGAGGTGCCGAGCCTCGCCGAACTCGACGGACAGATTCGGCTGCTCGTCGGCACCCCCGCGCCGGATTGGGTCAAGGCCGCCCAGTTGGAGGGCGGCGATCGTGCGGTGGTGGTGCCGAAGATGGTCTACCGCATCGGCTTCTTCCGCCCGCCGCGCGGGTCGAGCGTGGTCACCGGCCCCGAGACTCACGAGGCCGATCGGCACACTGCGGTCATCAACGCCACCAGGCAGGGCGCGCCGACCGTCCAGGTGCCCGCCGAGTGGCGACGCATCGACGGCCGATGGAAGCTGGCGAGCAAGTCCTTGTGCAACGGGATCAAGACGCTGGGTCTGCCGATTCCATGCAACTTCCAGTGACCGCAGATGATTGACATCGTCGGCCTGACCAAGACGTTCGACGGCCACCGCGCCGTCGACGGTGTGACGGCCGACTTCCCGGCCGGCAGCGTGACCGCGCTGCTCGGCCTCAACGGCGCCGGGAAGACCACGCTGCTTCGCCTGATCGCCGGCCTGGACCGCCCCGATGCGGGCACCGTTACGGTGTGCGGGCAATCGAGCCGCGATCCGCGGGTGCTCGGCGTCCACCTCGGACCCGATGCGATGGATCCGCGTCACACCGTGCGCCGACACCTGAACTGGTTGGCGGCGCTGGCGGGTATCGACGCGTCACGCGTGGACGCGGTGCTCGCCGAGGCGGGCCTGACCACGCACGCCTGCGCGCGGATCGGCCGCCTGTCGCTGGGGGCGCGCCAGCGGCTGGCGATCTGCGGGGCACTGCTCGGGGCTCCGCGCGCGCTGCTGTTCGACGAACCCCTCAACGGGCTCGACGTTCCCGGCATCGTGTGGTTTCGGGAGATGCTGCGCCGCCTTGCGGACACGGGATGCACCGTGCTGGTCGCGACCCACCTGCTCGGCGAGGTGGCATTGACCGCCGACCGGGTCGCGCTGCTCGTCGACGGACAGTTGCGGGCGGCCGGGGAGTTGAGCCTGTTGACGCCCGCGGGCGCCGATCGTCGCGAATGGCTGGAATCCACGCTGCTGGAGTGCGTATGAACAGCACCTTGGTCCTGCGCAGCCTGCGGGCGGAGCTCATCCGCACCGGCGGTCGCAGCAGGCTGTGGACGGTGATGATGCCCGCGGCCGCCGCGGTGCCGGTGGCCATCACGTTCGGGATCGCCGCGGTGGCAGAGTCGTTCGCGCGCATACCCGGACAGCTGTCGGTGCTTTCGGTCGCGACCTCCAACGCCGCCTACTGGGTGATCACGATCACCGTCGTGCTTGCCGCCGTCGCGGCGGCCGACGGACAGGCCTGTGAAAGTCGTTACCGGGCAGGAGAGTACGTACGGCTGGCGATCGGGCGGCCCCTTCCGGTGCTGGCCGGCCGCTGGCTGTTCTACGGCGCGGTGGCCGCTGCGGTCGCCGCGGTCACCCTGGTCGTCGTGCTGGTGGCGCTGCCGGTGGTCTCGCCGTCGGTGTACGGGACGGTGTCGGTCGCCGACGAGGTGGGCCGGCGCCTGCTGTGGACGGTGCCCGTGCTCGCGTTCTTCGCCGCGGGCGCCGGTGTCGGTATCGGGGCGCTGATCCGCTCACCGCTCGGTGCCGCGGGCGCGATCCTGCTGTGGGCCTACGCGTTCGAGTCCGCGGCCGGATATCTGCCCAGTGGGGCGTCGCTGCAACGCTTCATGCCCCTGCTCAACGCGGTGTTCGCGACGGGCCAGGACAGCGTCCTCACCCCGCCCTGGGGACAAGACCTCGCGCTGCTCTACGTCTGCGCCCTGTTCACCGCGATCTTCGCACTCGCTGTCGCCGAAAGGACGGTCCGAAAATGACTGACAGACAAGCCCTTCCACTGGCCGAGCGGTCGGATGCCGATCTGCCGGGACACTGGCTGCTGGCCCGGCTGGGCAAGCGCGTGCTGCGTCCCGGTGGTCTAAAGCTGACCACCCGGATGCTCGGCGCGGCAGGCGTTCGCGGAGCCGACGTCGTCGAACTCGGCCCGGGGCTAGGACGCACAGCCCGCGACATCGTCGCGCTGAACCCGCGCTCCTACGTCGGCGTGGACGACACCGCGGCGGCCACCGACGCGGTACGTGCGGTGGTCGCACCGGTCGAGGGCACGGTGGTGGTCGCCGACGCGGCGCAGACCGGGTTGCCGAGCGCCAGCGCCGATGTGGTGATCGGTGAGGCGATGCTGACCATGCAGGGGGACAAGGCCAAACGCGCGATCATCGCCGAGGCGTTCCGGGTGCTGCGGCCCGGCGGCCGGTACGCCATCCACGAACTGGGCCTCACCCCGGACTCCATTGGGCAGGAGACCAAGGACGAGATCCGCCGCGGCATGTCGCGGGCGATCAAGGTCAACGCTCGGCCGCTGACCGCCGCCGAGTGGACGCAACTGCTCGTCGATGCGGGCTTCGAGGTGGACACCCTCGACCATGCGCCGATGGCCCTGCTCAACCCGACGCGGGTGCTCGCCGACGAGGGCCTGGGCGGAGCGTTGAGGATCGTCGGCAATCTCATCAGCCGGCCGGCCGCCCGGCGACGGGTCATCGGCATGCGTCGGACCTTCCAGAAGTACCGACATTCGTTGACCGCCGTGGCGGTGGTCGGCGTCGTCCCGTCGGCATGACAGACTCGCCTGATGGTTGTGCATCGCCACGCCGTTGACGCGCGGCCGGAGCGGGCCGCGGGCCGGCAGCGGCGAAACGTGCTGGGCCTGCTGCAGAACGCGCGCGGGCCCGTCGACGCCCACCACGTCGCCTCCGCTCTGCAGATCCATGTCACCACGGCTCGGTTCCACCTGTCCGCGTTGGAGAGTCAGGGAGTCATCCGGCGCGGCGGCGAGACCCGTGCGGGGCGCGCCGGGCGGCCGCGGCTCACCTACGAGCTGGCGCCTCGGCTGGAGTATGCGGACATCGTGTCGCTGTTCGCCGAACATCTCGGCGGCACACCGCGGGAGCGGGAACGGCGGGCCCTGCGCATCGGTGCGGACCTGGCGCGCCGGGTGCGGGTGGCGCGCAGGCGAGACGAGCAGACGGTCGCGGACCTGGTGGTGGCGACGTTGAGCGAACTGGGATTTCAGGTGAGATCGGTGCTGGACTCCTTCGGTGAGGTGACCGTGGGGATCTGCACGTGTCCGCTGGCCGAGGTCGCCGCGACCGCACCGGAGGTGGTGCGCGGGATCCAGCAGGGTCTCATCCAGGAGGTGATCGACCTCAACGCCGAGGTGATCGGTGCCCGTTACCGCGCGGTCGTCACTCCTGATCCGGGCGCGGGCGCGTGTGAGGTCAGCTTGGTCTTGCGCCCGAACAACTAGATCTGGCTACGGATCGACGGGTTCGATGGGCTCGGGAATCGGTTTACGGTGCACGGTGTAAACACCCGCTTCGTTCGGATTCGGTGTGTCGAAGACGGCGTCGTGCAGATGGAAGGTGGTGCCCCAGAACTCGACGGTGAAGTTACCGTGTACGCGGTAGACGGGCTGTTCGGCCGTCACCCACGCCTCCTGCCATGGCTGCACATCGAATTCGACTTTCTGCTTGAACGTGTGGGTTTCGGTCCACGAATGCCCGTAGGTGGCTGCGATCGCCGTGTTGACCATCGACGAAATGTTGACACCTACCTTGGCGGTGACTGAGATGCTCGTGGTCTGGGACTCCGTGTCGACGTAGGTGTCACTGCTGTGTACCACCCCGTCGCCCGGGTTTCTGACGGCGTTGCCCACCGGGTGCGCAGGAGTGAAGGCATTTTCTTGACGTGTGATTTCGAAGTTGCAGAAGTTGTTCCCACGACACAACGACGCCAAGATCGCCGACTGCAGTCTGGACTGATCACCGGATATGGTCACGTCGTCTTGGGCCGGTAGCAATGCGACGTCGTAGTTGCTGAAGTTCACACACTTTCCCGACCCGCCGCTTCCGTTACACCTGGAAAATGTCAGGCCTTCGTTGACGAAAACGACGTGGAATCGGGCGTAGTCGGCATCGCCGGGATTGCCGGTCGAAGTCGGCGATGGCATTACCCAATTGCAGTGTCATGCCGACCGATTGGCCAGGTGCCAGCACCATGCCCTGGGGCGGGCCGTTCAGCAGGCCCGATGAGGACTGGTACCCGTCGAACCGGATGGGTTGGTCGGTCAGGTTGTGCACCCAGAAGGTGTTGACGTCGCCGGCCTCGAGACCGGAGCGTTCGAGGCTGTGGGTAGGTGGCCTGGCACCGAGGTCGACGGCGGTGACGGTGAGTGTGCCGGCGTCGAAGTTGGGCACGTACACCCGGGTGCCGTCGGGGCCGACCGCGATGGCTGACCCAGTGTCGCCGAGCGGAATCGCACCGACGACGGCGTTGGTCGCGAGGTCGATCACCGACACGGAACCCGTCTGCTCGTTGGTGACATAGGCACGGGTGCCGTCGGGGCTGACCGCGATCGCATCCGGGTACAGACCTACGTTGATGGCGTCGACGACGGCGTTGCTCGCGGTGTCGATGACCGATACGGTGCCGCGGTCGTAGCCGGTCACGTAGAGCCTGGCGCCGTCGGGGCTGACCGCTACCGCCTGCGGGGTATCCCCGACCGCGATGGAGGCGACCACTGCGTCGGTGGCGGTGTCGATGACCGACACGGTGCCGTCGTCGAAGTTGGTGACATACGCGCGAGACCCGTCGGCGCTCACCGCAACCTGTTGTGGCATGGCGCCTACCGCAACCGTCGCGGCCACGGTATTGGTCGCGGTGTCGATCACCGACACCGTGTTGCCGCTGGTGTTGGCGACATAAAGCCGTGTGCCGTCGGCGTTCAGTGAGATGCCCTGAGGGGTGTCGCCCACGCCGATGGTGGCGGTCACGGTGTTGGTGTCGGTGTCGATCACCGATACCGTGTCGTCGAACATGTTGGCCACGTAGACATTTCCGGCGCCGACGACGATCCCGGTCGGGTAGTTGCCGACCTCCTCGATGGTGGCGATCACCGTGTTGGTGGCCAGGTCGACCACTGACACGGTGTTGTCGCCGGAGTTGCTGACATAGGCCACGGTACCGTCGTCGTTCAGCGCCACGCCCTGCGGATGGGCGCCCACGATGATGGTTCCGGTGCCGTCGGTCGCCGACACCGCCACCGCCACTGTGGAACTGGCGCTGTGTGCGTCCGGTAGGCCGAGTGCCCCGCTGAGCAGCCCGCCGAGGGTCAGCACGCCGCGCAGTCCGTGCAAGTGGTACCGATCGGCCTCGGTGGCAGTGATCTCGAAGGTATCCACCCCGCCGGCCGCGCTGAGCGCGTCATCGGGCGTGTAGGTGAAGGTGCCGTCGTCGTGGATGACGACCGTGCCCTGCGTCGGCGCCTCGGTCACCGTGTAAACCAGATGATCGAAATCCGCGTCGAAGGCGTTGAGCGTGCCCGTCACCTGTTCGCCGGTCTGGGCGATCTGCACCGGTTCCACGATGGGCGAACTGTTGACGACGCCGGACTGCAATCGGCTTCGTGCGACGTAGATCAGTTCCAACAGCGAGCCGAATGGGCCGGACGGCGCGTTCGGCCCGGTGCTCAGGAACGGCGACAACAGCGCTGTCGCCACGCCCACCGCGATATCGGCCACGGCGGTGAACACCGCCCGGCCCACCGGGACGGGCGCAGATGCGGTCTGGCTCAACGTCGTCGTGGCCTGCGTCCCAAGCTCCGTCGCCTCGACCTCGGCCAGTTCGGCGAGATCGGTCGTGCTCACTTCCTGCGGCGTCTGTTCGACGGTGACCTCGACACCGTCGTCGATGTCGTCGGCGAGGCCGGTGTCCAGCGTGAGCGCCGGTTCGGTGTCGGATGTCGTCGTCGCGGTCGACTCGGGAAGGTGGACGGCCCGAGTCTTGTCGGAAGCGGTTTTCGAAGTCGGCTCCACAGCGCCGGAGCGGTCGTCGCCGGAGTCGGCGGCGGCGGGTTCCTCGGTATCGGGCAGCTCGTCTGCCTCCGGGCTTGCCTCACCGGTCTTGGGCGAATCGTCGTCGTCGGCAAGATCGTCCGCCGCCGTTTCGGTGGTTTCGGCGTCAGACTCCACGTCGCCGGCTTCCAGCGAATCAGCGGCGGCGGGTGACGTCGATTCAGATGACTCCGCATCCGACGTCGACGACAGTGTGCCGCTTGACGTGTCACTCGACGGTGACGACCCGTCGGAATCCGACACCTCGGCCGAAGCCACCGCGGGCCCGGTCGCTACAGCTATCCCCAAACCCACCGCGAAGGCCAGCGCGCCGGCGCGCGTTGCCCGCTTTGCATCAGTCATCGACCACTCCAGTGAAATCGCTTCCGGCAACCCAGCGCTAAGTACAAATGCCGACTAACGGTCGAAGAAGCCGATGGCACGCGCAAGGATTTTTGTGATTTTGGCCGAATTATCTGTGCCGGGTATAGCGGCATCGAAGAGTGATTTTCTACTTTGCTATCTTGCTCCAATAAATATCTGATGTGTAAATATTGGCCTCTTCTGCAAATCGGTAGATAGCCGTCTACCTCGCCCTATCTGTTGCTGGTCCGTGATTCCGCAAAGATAATCGGCGTACTACGGTGCTATGGAGTGCTGGCAAGACAGTTAACTAGTTGTTCGCCAGTGGCCATTGTGATCGAGGGTTGCGTAGCCGAGAATCGGCGAGCTGAGATATCCACCGCCACCAAAGAAATACGTCATTTAAATGGATTTTCAGCAAACATTTCTTCGGCCCGAACCGTGGGGTGGTCAGCACAGACGTTCCCTGTCAGACGTTTCGCGTCACCCATCGCGGCGCCCCCAGGTCATTGCATGAGCAAGTTCTCGCGGTCTGGTCCTCGCGCACCGGACGGTCAGGCGGGCAGGCAACGCACGTCGCCGGCGTGCCCCGGGACGTCGACACACCAGCCGCCGGGGCGCGGCGTCGATTGGTCGGGTCGCTTCAGCAACGTCACCGCCCCTAGCTGTGGCGCGGGCACGGCTCAGTAGGTGTGCTGTGGGCCCTGCGCCTTTTTGTAGAGCGCCTTGAGCATGCGGTCGCGGAAGTGGGCGTTGTCGATCAACTTGATGCCGGCGTTGGCGAAACGCGGATATCCGAGCAGTTTGTGGAAGTAGCGGCCGCGGCGGTACTCCCGGCCCCAGGCCGCCTCCATGCGTTGGGCGTAGTTGGTGAAATCGTCGGGTCCACCGTTGGTCAGCGCCGCGATCGCGCATTCACCTGCGGCCAGGCCCGATTCCAGCGCCTTGGAGATGCCCGCACCCGAGGCCGGCTTGCCCGCACCAAGCGAGTCACCGGCGAACAGCACGCCCGGGCGCCACGGCGGCCACGCGGTGAAGCCCATCGGCAGCCGCCACGCGCGCACGCTCTTGTTCTTCTTGAGTTCCTCGATGGGCGGCAGTTCCCACTCGGGCGGCAAGGTGCGCAGGAATTCGCCCAGGAACTGGGTGGCGTTGATCGACTGCCAGTTCTTGTAGCTGTTCACATAGCCCAGGCCGATGTTGAAACGGCCGCTGCCCATCGGGAACACCCAGCCGTAGCCGGGCAATTGGTCGCCCTGGAACACGAGTTTGAGGTAGATGTCGAGGCTGTCGGAGTCGGCCCGGTTGGCATCCATCTCCGAGCGGATCGCGATCGCCGAGTAGCCGTTGTACTGCGAGTCGATCTTCAAGGCCCGCTTGATCGGCGAGTAGGCGCCGTCGGCCGCGATCACCGCGTCGCCGAACACCTTCTCGCCGCTCTTGAGCCTCACCCCGGTCACCCGACCCCGGGCGTCGAGCTCGGGTGCCGTCACCTCGGCGGACTGGCGCACCTCCGCACCGGCGGATTCGGCGTGTTTGAGCAGCAGCGCATCGAGTTCGGTGCGGCTGACCGTGTGGCCGTGGTCGGGCATGCCGGGCCGCCGCGGAAACGACAGCTCCCACTGGGTGGGGCTGAACACCGTGACGCGATTGACCTGATGGAACTTCGCGACCTCGTTGGTCAGCCCCATCTTCTGCAGATAGCTGACCGCGCGCGCCGTCAGGCCGTCGCCACAGGGTTTGTCCCGCGGAAACTCGGCCTTGTCCAGCACCACCACCTTCGCGCCGGTCTGCGCGGCCTGCCACGCGGCGGCCGAACCCGAAGGCCCGCCCCCGGCAATGACCAGGTCGTATCGCTGCGTCATGAATCTCGTCTCGTCGAACGGCTGTCGTCGCGATATTACCCGCGTAAAAGCGCTGTTTCCTGTCGACCAAACGGCCCAGGCCAGCGCCGCGGATCATCGCCTGGCCGCGTGGTCTGAGCAGGTCAACAGCGGTCGAGCGGTACAGTGATCGGGTGCGACGATCGTCCAAGCCGCGGCCCGGCGGCCAGCAGGGTGTCAAGGTCGACGCCCGCAGCGAACGCTGGCGCGAACACCGCAAGAAAGTGCGCGCGGAGATCGTCGACGCCGCCTTCCGTGCGATCGACCGACTGGGCCCCAACGTGAGCGTGCGCGAGATCGCCGAAGAGGCCGGCACCGCCAAGCCCAAGATCTACCGACACTTCACCGACAAGTCCGACATGTTCGCCGAGATCGGCCAGCGGATGCGGGATATGTTGTGGGCGGCCATCATTCCGTCGATCAACGTCGAGACCGATTCCGCACGCCAGATCGTCGGCCGCGGTGTCGCGCACTACGTGGAATTGGTCGACGAGCATCCCAACGTGGTGCGTTTCCTGCTGCAGGGCCGGTTCGCCGACCAGTCCGCGGCCGCGATGACCACGGTCAACAAGGGCAGCGAGATCACCCTCGCGGTCGCCGACATGATCAGCGGCGAGCTGGAGGACATGGCGCTGGACCCGGCCGCGTTCGAGTTGGCGGCGTTCGCGATCTTCGGGACCGCGGCGTCGGCGACCGACTGGTGGCTGGGCGCCGACGAACAGAGCCCGCGCCGCATGCCCGCCGATCAGTTCGTCGCGCACATGACGACGATCATGATGGGCGCCATCAACGGGACCGCCGAACTGCTGGGCGTCAAGATCGACGCCGACGGGCCGATCCACACCGCGGTGCGCCGGGAGAAACCGGTCGCCTGACCCACGTTGACACCCGCGGTCGCGGTCCGGAGACTGGAATTCCGCCGGTACCCGGTACCGGCGTTCCCAGGAAAGGGGTGGATCGATGACGGTGGCCGAGCCGACGGTGCAGCACACCGCCGCCAAACCCGTGCACACCCGCGCGCTCATCATCGGATCGGGGTTCTCCGGCCTGGGGATGGCCATCGCGCTGCAGCAGCAGAATGTCGAGTTCCTGATCCTGGAGAAGGCCGACGACATCGGCGGCACCTGGCGCGACAACACCTATCCCGGCTGCGCCTGCGACATCCCGTCGCACATGTACTCGTTCTCCTTCGAGCCCAAACCCGACTGGACCCACATGTGGTCGTTTCAGCCGGAGATCCAGGATTACCTGCAGGGTGTGACCGACAAGTACGGGCTGCGCCGCTACATCCAGTTCCACTCCCACGTCGACCGCGCGCACTGGGACGACGACGAAATGCGTTGGCACGTCTTCACAAAGGACGGTCGCGCATTCGTCGCACAGTTCCTGATCTCGGGGGCGGGGGGTCTGCACATTCCGTTGATTCCTGAGTTCGACGGGCTGGAGGACTACCAGGGCAAGGTGTTTCACTCCGCGCAGTGGGACCACAGCGTGGATCTGACCGGCAAACGTGTCGCGGTGATCGGAACCGGGGCCAGCGCCATCCAGATCGTCCCCGAGATCGTCAAAGATGTTGGTGCCCTGCATCTCTACCAACGCACGCCGGCGTGGGTGATGCCGAGACCCAACAATCCGATCCCGCCGTGGATGCGCGCGATGTTCACCTACGTCCCGGGCACCCGCGCGGCGATGCGCGCGGGGATCTACTGGATTCACGAGGCCGTCGGCTTCGCGATGACCAAACAGCCACGGTTGCTCAAAATCGGTGAGCTGATGGGCAAGTGGAACATTCGGCGCTCGATCAAGGATCCGGAGTTGCGCAAGAAGCTGACGCCGGACTACCGGGCCGGCTGTAAGCGCATCCTCAACTCCGACACCTATTACGTCGGCATCGCCGATCCGAAGACCGAGGTCATCACCGACGGCATCGCCCGGTTCACCCGCTCGGGCATCGTCGCGGCCGACGGCACTGAGCGCGAAGTCGATGTCGTGGTGTGCGCGACGGGTTTTCACGTCACCGACTCCTACACCTACGTCGACATCAAGGGCCGTAGCGGCGAGGACCTGGTGGACCGGTGGAACCGCGAAGGCATCGCCGCGTTGCGCGGCATCACGATCGCCGACATGCCCAACCTGTTCTTTTTGCTCGGCCCGAACACCGCGCTGGGCCACAACTCGGTGGTATTCATGATCGAGTCGCAGATCCGCTACGCCGCCCAGGCCATCGCCGCGACGGCCAAGAGGGGAGTGCAGGCGCTGGCGCCGACGCGCGCGGCCCAGGACGCCTACAACGAGCGGCTGCAGCAGGAGTTGGCGGGCACGGTGTGGAGCACCGGGGGGTGCCGGAGCTGGTATCTCGACGAGCACGGCGTGAACCGCACCCTGTGGAGCGGGATGACCTGGCAGTACTGGCTGGCGACCCGCCGATTCGACGCCTCGGAGTACGAATTCTTTGGTGCTCAGCGGGCGCAGCGGCCCGGCGCGGCGACCGCGGACACGCCGGCGAACTCCTGAGGACGGAACGCACGTCGCGACACGCGAAAACACAAGATGTCGCGGTGGTCGTCGATGCGGTACACCAGGGGTAGTGTCGAAAGCGCCGGCTGACCGACCCATTTCTGCGGCGAAACGAGGTACTGGTGTCCGAGGGAATCAAGCTGATCGACCGCGTTTCGGCAATCAACTGGAACCGGGTACAGGACGAAAAAGACGCCGAGGTGTGGCACCGCCTGACCGGCAATTTCTGGCTGCCGGAGAAGGTGCCGGTGTCCAACGATCTGCCGTCCTGGAACACGCTGACCGACGCGGAAAAGCAGCTGACGATGCGGGTGTTCACCGGGCTGACGCTGCTGGACACCATCCAGGGCACCGTCGGCGCGGTCAGCCTCATCCCCGACGCGCTGACCCCGCACGAGGAGGCGGTGCTGACCAACATCGCGTTCATGGAGTCGGTACACGCCAAGAGCTACAGCAACATCTTCTCGACGCTGTGCGCGACCGCCGAGATCGACGACGCGTTCCGCTGGTCCGAGGAGAACCCGAACCTGCAGCGCAAGGCCGAGATCGTCATGCAGTACTACAAGGGCGACGAGCCGCTGAAGCGCAAGGTGGCCTCCACGCTGCTGGAGAGCTTCCTGTTCTACTCGGGCTTCTACCTGCCGATGTACTGGAGCAGCCGGGCCAAGCTGACCAACACCGCCGACATGATCCGGTTGATCATCCGCGACGAGGCCGTGCACGGTTACTACATCGGCTACAAGTACCAGCGCGGCCTGGCCACCGTGGAACCGGCCAAACAGGCCGAGCTCAAGGACTACACCTACGAGCTTCTCTTCGAGCTCTACGACAACGAGGTGGAATACACCCAGGACCTCTACGACACCGTCGGGCTTACCGAGGACGTCAAGAAGTTCCTGCGCTACAACGCCAACAAGGCGCTGATGAACCTCGGCTACGAGGCGTTGTTCCCCGGTGACGAGACCAACGTCAACCCGGCGATCCTGTCGGCGCTGGCGCCCAACGCCGACGAGAACCACGACTTCTTCTCGGGTTCGGGCTCGTCCTACGTGATCGGCAAGGCCGTCGTCACCGAGGACGAGGACTGGGACTTCTAGCTCGCCTTGCCGGTGCGCTCGCGGTGCTTGCACCCCGGCCAGCAGCACGGGCGGCGCATGCCCTCCTCGAGTTCCTCCTGAGTCCGGCGGATGCGGCGCTGACGGGTCGCGTCCTGTTTGGCGTCCTCGACCCAGCAGATGAACTCGTTGCGCGCCAGGGGAGTGATGTCCTTCCACGCGGCCAGCGCTGTCGCGTTGCCGATCAGTGCCGCGCGCAGGTCGGCGGGAAGCTTGTGCACCACACCGCCGGGAACGCGTTGGCTGCTCACAGCGCCAGGGTAACGGCAGTTCACCGGAAACCGGCGACGCGCCCCGCCCAACGTGGGAATATCCCTGCCGAAGCCATACGGCACTGTCTCGCAAGAAAGATGGTCATGTTTCGACACGTACTCGTCGTCTCGTGGGCGTTGCTGGTCGGCGTCGCGTTACCGCTGGCTCCTGCGGCCGCGGCCGACGACGGGCAGACCGTCATCACCCAGTCCGGCATGGTGCGGTGTGCGGTGAGCGCCGACAACGTGGCGCGCGGCGGCGGCTCGATGGTGGTGTGTCAACGCGCCGACGGCCATCCCTTCGGGCAGTCGCCGTGGGCGGTGGCCAAACACAGCTTCCGGCTTCCCGTCGCGGTGGTGCGCGGTGCCGGCCAGTTCTATTGGGCCAAGGACCCTGTCGGCGGCGCGCCCGGCAACGACGTCGTCGTCGAGGACGGCCAGAGCCACCAGGTCGCGGGCTGGACGATCCGCGACGAGGGGTTGCTGACCCGCTTCACCGACGACGTCACCGGGCACGGGTTGCTCGTCAACGCCGAAACCGTGCGCCAGTTCTGACCCGCGCGCGACACGTCACAGGCCGGGCGCGCGAAACGCCCCGTTGAACGACGTCCGCTCGTAGCGGGCCACTGCGGCCTTCGTGTACGGATCGCGAGCGACGAGGTCGTCGGCGTCTTCGACACTGATGTCACCGGTGACCAACACGGCGCCGGATTCGTCCTGCTGACGGCCGGCCAGCACGATGCGCCCCGCGGCGACCTCGTCCTTGAGCCAGTCCAGGTGCGCGGGCCGCGTTTGGTTGACGACGTCGGCGGGTTGCAGATAGGTCGACTTGAGCACATGAAACACGTGCCGAGGCTAGTTGATCGGGGCGTTCAACCACTGCAGGTCGGCCAGCATACCGCGCGCCGCGACGATGCCCTGCCCGGTCTGCCACACCTCGTTGTTGACCGCGAACACCCGGTTGTCGCGGTTGGCGGACAGCTTCTTCCATGCGTCGCTGTTGAGCACGGTGGGGGCGTGGTCTCGGGCCGCCGGTGAGTCGAACGACACGTACACGATGTCGCCGTCGGCGGCCGACAGGTCCGGCGAGTCGGCCAGGTCGGTGTCGCTGATGCCGATCTCCACGTAGGGCTTGTCGGTAAAACGTTGTGCGGCAGGGCGATCCACGCCTACGGCGGCGAGCACACTGCCGGGGAAGTTGTTCGCGCCGAACACCCGCATGGTCGATTCGGTGAACTGCACCACCGAGGCCTGAAAGTGCGTGGCGTCGTTGTCGGCACCGGTTTTGTCCGCCGCGCGCCCGAAGCCCTCGATCAGGTCGTCGGCCGCGTCCAGACGGCCGGTCGCCGCCCCCACCGTGCGCAGGTTGTCCTGCCAGGCGGCTCCGGGCGCACCGGTGAACACCGTCGGTGCGATCTGCGACAACGGCCCGAAGTCCTGCGGTGTCAACGCTTCCGAACCGAGGATCAGGTCCGGCGCGGCGTCCCGTATCCCGTCGAGGTCGGGTGACGTTCGTGAACCGGCCGCCGGCACGTCGTGGATGACCCGGCCCAGATACGACGGCTGAGCATCGGCTCCGTCGGGCAGCGCGGCGGCCACCACCCGGGACTGCAGGCCCAGCGCGCACAGGGCGTCGAGCTGGTCACCGGAGAGCACCACGATGCGCTGCGGATCGGCGCGCACCTGCGTCTCGCCCGCGGCGTGGCGGACCTCACGCTCGGGTGGACCGGGGTCCACCGCGGCCGGCTCGGGTGCGCAGGACTCGTCGGGTTTGCGTTGATTGCCCAGCACCCCCGCGCTGGCGATCTTGGTGGTGCTGGTGACGACCGACGGCTGGCCGGGCGTCTCGGGAACCTCACCGCCCAGTTCGCCGCACCCGCTGACGACGGTGAGCGTGACGGCGGCGGCCACCGCCGCCCACCCCGCCGTCAGACCCGCGCGCGGTCCGCTGATCAGCACGTCGCCGACGGTAACATCCGGCCTGCTCGCGCCTGGTCAGACCGTCGGGCGAGCGAATACGACGCTCTGTAGGACCGGCGCGAGACGGTATTCGGCGGGAGGCTAGTATCGGTCGTTGATCAACCGGGGATGCCCCGACCAGACGATGGAGGACTGTTGGTAGCCGAAGCACCCCCAATCGGAAAGCTCGAGGTTCGCCGTCCGTTCCCGGAGCGACTCGGGCCCAAGGGCAACCTCTTCTACAAGCTCATCACCACCACCGATCACAAGCTGATCGGCATGATGTATTGCGTCGCCTGCTTCATCTTCTTCTTCATCGGCGGGCTGATGGCGCTGTTCATGCGCACCGAGCTGACGATGCCGGGCCTGCAGTTCCTGTCCAACGAGCAGTTCAACCAGTTGTTCACCATGCACGGCACGGTGATGCTGTTGTTCTACGCGACTCCGATCGTGTTCGGGTTCGCCAACCTGGTGCTGCCCCTGCAGATCGGCGCGCCCGACGTCGCGTTCCCCCGGCTCAACGCGCTGTCGTTCTGGCTGTTCCTGTTCGGCGCCTGCCTGGCGATCAGCGGGTTCATCACCCCGGGCGGCGCGGCCGACTTCGGCTGGACCGCCTACGCGCCGCTGTCCAACGCGCTGCACTCACCCGGCGCCGGCGGTGACCTGTGGATCGTCGGCCTGGCCGTCTCCGGTCTGGGCACCATCCTGGGCGGGGTCAACATGATCACCACGGTGGTCTGCATGCGCGCGCCGGGCATGACCATGTTCCGGATGCCGGTGTTCACCTGGAACATCCTGGTGACCTCGGTGCTGGTGCTGATCGCCTTCCCGCTGCTGACCTCGGCACTGCTCGCGCTGGCCTACGACCGCCACCTGGGCGGGCATGTGTACGACCCGGCCAGCGGCGGCGTGCTGCTCTATCAGCATCTGTTCTGGTTCTTCGGGCATCCCGAGGTGTACATCATCGCGTTGCCGTTTTTCGGCATCGTCAGCGAGATCTTCCCGGTGTTCAGCCGCAAGCCGATCTTCGGCTACACCACGCTGGTGTACGCCACCATCGGCATCGCCGCGCTGTCCATCGCGGTCTGGGCCCACCACATGTACGCCACCGGTGCGGTGCTTCTGCCGTTCTTCGCGTTCATGACGTTCTTGATCGCGGTCCCGACCGGTATCAAGTTCTTCAACTGGATCGGCACGATGTGGAAGGGGCAGTTGACCTTCGAGACACCGATGCTGTTCTCGGTGGGCTTCCTGCTGACCTTCCTGATCGGCGGCCTGTCGGGCGTGCTGCTGGCCAGCCCGCCGCTGGACTTCCACGTCACCGACTCCTATTTCGTGGTCGCGCACTTCCACTACGTGCTGTTCGGCACGATCGTGTTCGCCACCTACGCCGGCATCTACTTCTGGTTCCCGAAGATGACCGGCCGGATGCTCGACGAGCGGTTGGGCAAGCTGCACTTCTGGTTGACGTTCATCGGCTTCCACACGACGTTCCTGGTGCAGCACTGGCTGGGCAACGAGGGCATGCCGCGGCGCTATGCCGACTACCTGCCCACCGACGGTTTCACCGAACTCAACGTGGTCTCCACGGTCGGGGCGTTCATCCTGGGGCTGTCGGTGCTGCCGTTCGCCTGGAATGTGTTCCGCAGCTGGCGCTACGGTGATCCGGTGACGGTTGACGACCCGTGGGGGTATGGCAACTCGCTGGAGTGGGCGACCAGTTGCCCGCCGCCGCGGCACAACTTCTACGAGTTGCCGCGGATCCGCTCGGAGCGCCCGGCCTTCGAGTTGCACTACCCGCACATGGTCGACCGGATGCGCGCCGAAGCGCACGTGGGCCGCAAGCACGACACATCGCAGCTCGTGGACCGATCGAGCTGACCACCGGCAATCGGGGGTGAGCATGCCGAAGGTGTCGGTGCTGATCACCGTCACCGGACCGGACCGTCCGGGCGTGACCTCGGCACTGTTCGAGATCTTGTCCCGGCACAAGGTCGAGTTGCTCAACGTCGAACAGGTCGTGATCCGCGGCCGGTTGACGCTCGGTGTGCTGGTCGCCGGGCCCGCGGACGTCGCCGACGGGGCCACGCTGCGCGACGAGGTGACGGCCGCCATCCACCGGGTGGGCTTAGACGTCGCGATCGAGCGCAGCGATTCGCTGCCGGTGCTCAAGGAGCCGTCCACGCACACCATCGTGGTGCTGGGCCGGCCGATCACCGCCGAGGCCTTCGGCGCGGTCGCTCGTGAGGTGGCCAAGCTCGGCGTCAACATCGACTTCATCCGCGGAGTGTCGGACTATCCGGTCACCGGGCTGGAGATCCGCGTGTCGGTGCCGTCCGGCGGCGCCGCCTACGGGCAGCTGCAGAAGGCGCTGGCGCGGGTGGCCGTCGACGAGCGCGTGGACATCGCGCTCGAGGACTACAGCCTGTCGCGACGCGCCAAGCGGCTCATCGTCTTTGACGTCGACTCCACGCTGATTCAGGGCGAGGTGATCGAGATGCTCGCCGAGAAGGTCGGCGCGCAGGCCGCGGTCGCCGAGGTCACCGAGGCCGCGATGCGCGGCGAACTCGACTTCGCCGAATCACTGCACCGCCGGGTGGCGACGCTGGCCGGTTTGCCCGCCACGGTGCTCGACGACGTCGCCGAACAGATCCAGCTGACCCCCGGCGCGCGCACCACGCTGCGCACGCTGCGGCGCCTCGGCTACTTCTGCGGCATCGTCTCCGGCGGCTTCCGCCAGGTGATCGAACCCCTGGCCCACGAGCTGCAGATGGACTTCGTCGCGGCCAACAACTTGGAGATCGTCGACGGCAAGCTGACCGGACGGGTCATCGGCCCGGTCATCGACCGGCCTGGAAAGGCCAAGGCGCTGCGCGACTTCGCCGAGCAGGCCGGCGTGCCGATGGAGCAGACGGTCGCCGTCGGCGACGGCGCCAACGACATCGACATGCTGGCCGCGGCGGGCCTGGGCGTGGCCTTCAACGCCAAGCCGGCGCTGCGCGAGGTCGCCGACGCCTCGCTGAGCCACCCGTATCTGGACACCGTGTTGTTCATCCTGGGCATCACCCGCAGCGAGATCGAGGCCGCCGACGCGGTCGACGGCGTGCTGCGGCGCGTCGAGATCCCGGACTGATCTGCGCGAACGACCGCACAATGCCGGTTTTGGGCGGCGAATCGCGTGCATACGCGGTCGCTCACGCGGAAGGGGGCTTCACTACGATGGGCGAGTGTCAGTCGCCGAGGGAGAAGCAGCCGATCCGGACCTGCTGATCGATTTCGCCAAGGTCTCGTTGCGGCGCGGCGGCCGCGTCCTCGTCGGGCCGGTGACCTGGGCGGTCGAACTCGACGAACGCTGGGTGATCATTGGCCCCAACGGCGCGGGCAAGACGTCGCTGCTGCGCATCGCCGCGGCCACCGAACACCCGTCGTCGGGCACCGCCTATGTGCTGGGGGAGCGCCTCGGCCGCGTGGACATGTCGGAACTGCGCGCGCGGATCGGCCTGAGCAGCTCCGCGCTGTCCGCGCGGATCCCCGACGGCGAGGTGGTGCGCGACCTGGTGGTCTCGGCCGGCTACGCGGTGATGGGCCGCTGGCGGGAGAAGTACGACGACGTGGACTACCACCGGGCGATCGACATGCTGGAAAGCGTCGGCGCCGAACACCTCGCCGAGCGCGCCTACGGCACGCTGTCGGAGGGCGAGCGCAAACGCGTGCTGATCGCGCGGTCGATGATGACCGACCCCGAACTGCTGCTACTGGACGAACCCGCCGCCGGCCTGGACCTCGGCGGCCGCGAGGAGCTGCTGGCCCGGCTGGAAGATTTGGCCGGCGACCCCGACGCGCCCGCGCTGGTCATGGTGACCCACCACGTCGAGGAGATTCCGCGCGGGTTCTCCCACGGCATGATCCTGGCCGAGGGTGCGGTGGTGGCCGCCGGACTGCTCTCCGACGTGCTGACCGCGGAGAACCTCTCGAACGCGTTCGGCCAGCAGATCAGCCTGGACGTCGTCGACGGGCGCTACTTCGCCCGTCGGGCCAGAAGTCGAGCCGCGCACAGGAGACGAGCGTGACCCAACCCGACAGTGACAAGCCCCTGACCCCGCGCCCCGCGGCGACGGTGATGCTGATCCGCGACGGGCGTCGACGCCCGGGGCTCGAGGTGTTCTTGATGCGGCGCCACTCGGCGATGGAGTTCGTCGCGGGTGTGATGGTGTTTCCCGGCGGCGGGGTCGACGACCGTGACCGCGACGCCGACATCGCCTGGTTCGGACCCGGATCTGATTGGTGGGCACAGCGTTTCGGTGTTGCACCCGACTTGGCTCGGGCGCTGGTGTGTGCGGCCGCCCGGGAGACCTTCGAGGAGTCCGGCGTGTTGTTCGCCGGGCCGGCCGACGATCCCGACGGCATCGTCGACGACCCGTCGATCTATCGCGACGAGCGCGCGGCGTTGGCCAACCATTCGCTGGCGTTCGCCGACTTCCTTCGCCGCGAAAACCTGGTGTTGCGCGCCGACCTGCTTCGGCCGTGGGCGAACTGGGTGACCCCGAAGGAAGAGCGCACCCGCCGCTATGACACCTACTTCTTCGTCGGGGCCCTGCCGGAGGGGCAGCGGGCCGACGGGGACAACACCGAGACCGACGCCGCCGACTGGACCACGCCGGAGCGGGCCCTCGACGATTTCGCGGAGTCGCGCAGCTTCCTGCTGCCGCCGACGTGGACCCAGCTCGACGCGCTGGCCGGCCGCACGGTCGCCGAGGTGCTGGCGGTGGAACGCCGCATCGTGGCCGTCGAACCACATCTGCAGGTCGACAACGGCAACTGGGAGATCGAGTTCTTCGACAGCGACCGCTACAACAAGGCCCGCCAGCAGCGGGCCCCCGACGGCTACACCGACGGCGCACCGCTGGCATGAACGAGTTCGTCTCCGTCCACACCAGCGATGAGCAGCCCGGCGTCGCCACGCTGCTGGTGTCGCGGCCGCCCCGAAACGCGCTGACCCGGCAGGTGTACCGCGAGCTGGCCGGGGCCGCGGCCGATCTGGGCCGGCGCGACGACATCCGCGCCGTGATCGTGTTCGGGGGCCACGAGATCTTCTCGGCCGGCGACGACCTGCCCGAACGGCGCACCCTCGACGCCGACGAGGCGACGGCGGCGGCCCGGGTCTGCCGCGATGCCCTCGACGCGCTGGCGGCCATTCCCAAGCCGACCGTCGCCGCGATCACCGGATACGCGTTGGGCGGTGGGCTGGCCCTGGCGCTGTCCGCCGACTGGCGGGTGGCCGGCGACAACGTCCGGTTCGGGGTGCCCGAGATACTCGCGGGCCTGGGGCCCGCCTCCGACACGTCGCGACTGGCGCGCACCGTGGGCCTCAGCAGGGCCAAGGACATGGTGTTCTCCGGTCGGTTCGTCGACGCCGAGGAGGCGCTGGCGCTCGGCCTCATCGACCAGATGGTGGCCCCCGACGGCGTCTACGACGCGGCCCTGACCTGGGCGCGACGGCTGGTCGAGCATCCGTTGCAGGCACTGGCTGCGGCCAAGGCCGCCTTCGACCTCTAGGCTGCCGGTTATGACGAGTAGCGACACCGGTTCCGAAGTCGCCGGAATGCCCGAACCCAATCCGCACGCCACCGCGGAACAGGTGGAGGCCGCCCGCCACGACTCCAAGCTGGCGCAGGTGCTCTACCACGACTGGGAGGCCGAGTCCTACGACGACAAGTGGTCGATTTCCTACGACAAGCGCTGCGTGGACTACGCCCGCGACCTGTTCGATGCCACGGTGCCGTTCGAGGAGCAACGCAAACTTCCCTATGACCGTGCGCTGGAGTTGGGCTGCGGCAGCGGGTTCTTTCTGTTGAACCTGATCCAGGCGGGGGTGGCCCGGCGTGGTTCGGTGACCGATCTGTCGCCCGGGATGGTCAAGGTGGCCACCCGCAACGGCGAGAACCTCGGCCTCGAGGTCGACGGGCGGGTCGCCGACGCCGAGGGGATCCCGTACGACGACAACACCTTCGACCTGGTGGTCGGCCACGCCGTGCTGCATCACATCCCCGATGTCGAGTTGTCGCTGCGCGAAGTGGTGCGCGTGCTCAAGCCGGGCGGTCGCTTCGTGTTCGCCGGTGAGCCGACCAACGCGGGAGAGAACTACGCGCGGCCGTTGTCGACGTTGACGTGGCGGGCGGTGACGAATGTCACCAGGCTGCCCGGACTTTCCGGCTGGCGCCGCCCGCAGGCCGAACTCGACGAGTCCTCGCGCGCTGCCGCGCTGGAGGCCGTCGTCGACCTGCACACATTCGCACCCGCGGACCTGGAGCGGATGGCGCATAACGCGGGTGCCATCGAGATATCCACCGCCACAACGGAATTCACCGCAGCAATGCTCGGGTGGCCGCTGCGCACCCTGGAGGCCGCGGTGCCGCAGGGCCGGTTGGGTTGGGGCTACGCCAAGTTCGCCTTCCACAGCTGGATCACCCTGAGCTGGGTCGACGACAACATGTGGCGACGGGTCGTGCCGAAGGGCTGGTTCTACAACGTGATGGTGACCGGGGTCAAGCCGTCGTAGGTTTTCGGCTGCCGGATGTCGGCTATCTGCACAGCGCAGCGGGCGCGCAGGCGCTGCGGGAGGTGGCCGAGCGCGCGCTGACCGATGCCACCCTGGTCAGCGACATCGCATGGGCGCGGGAGCGTTTCGGTGAGCGCGCGGCGGTACTGGTGGAGACGACGGTGCTGCGCCGCAGGGCAGCGAGCAAACTGAGCCGGGCCGACGATTGGCTCTTCACCGACGAAGCGTTGCAGCAGGCCACGGCCGAACCGGTGGCGTGCCATCGTGCTCGGCGCCTGGCCGGCATGCGGGTGCACGATGCGACCTGCTCTATCGGCACCGAGCTTGCCGCCCTGCGTGATTCGGTGGAGTTGCTGGTCGGCAGCGACCTCGATCCGGTCCGGTTGGCGATGGCCCGGCACAATGTCGACGGCGTCGAGTTGTGTCGCGCCGACGCGTTGTGTCCGATCACCCGCGACGCCGTCGTCGTACTCGACCCCGCACGCAGAAGCGGCGGGCGTCGCCGGTTCGACCCGCGAGATTACACACCGGCGCTCGACGCGCTGCTGCAGACCTACAGAGACCGGCACTACGTCGTGAAGGCCGCTCCGGGAATCGATTTCGATGCGCTGGCCCGGCTGGGCTTCGCCGGTGAGATCGAGGTGACCTCATATGCCGGCAGTGTCCGGGAAGCATGCCTGTGGTCGCCGGGCCTGGCCGAGGCGGGCGTGACCCGGCGGGCCACCATGCTCAGCGCCGGCCAGCAGATCACCGACGCCGAACCCGACGACTGTGCGGTCGCGCCCGCCGGCCGGTGGATCGTCGATCCCGACGGCGCGATCGTGCGGGCCGGCCTGGTCCGCCAATACGCGGCGCGGCACGGGCTGTGGCAGCTCGACCGCGACATCGCCTACCTGACCGGTGACCGACTGCCCGACGGGGTGCGCGGCTTCGAGGTGCTCGAGCAGTTGGCATACAGCGAACGGCGACTGCGGCAGGCGCTTTCGGCCCACGACGTCGGGGCCGTCGAGATCCTGGTCCGCGGCGTCGGCGTGGACCCCGACGCGCTGCGCACCCGGCTGCGGCTGCGCGGACCGGCCCGGGCCGCGGTGGTCATCACCAGGATCGGAGCCGGGCCGGCAAGCCGGGCAACGGCATTCATCTGCCGTCCGTCGTGGTAATTGTCGTGCTCTGGTCATCCGTTCGGGCGCGGGAACGTACGCTGGCAGTGATGCACCGGCAGCAGAGCCGGTGCCGGTGGCGAGGACATCCGACAATGCGTATTTCGAGGTGGGCTGCTCTGGTGGCGGGCGGCGTCGTGGCGGCCACCATCAGCGCTCCGACGGCGGCCGCCCAGGGCGCGTGCGCCGATCTGGGTGGGGCGGTCGATGCCGACCAGACGTGTCGGGTGCATGCCCAGACCGCCGCGTATCGGCTGGACTTCACCTTTCCCGACGACTACCCGGATCCTGCCCCGCTGGTCGCCTATCTGACCCAGGCCAGGGACGGTTTCGTCAACGTGTCGGAAATGCCCGGCTCCTACAACCTGCCGTACCAGTTGGACGCCAAGGGCACCGGATACCGGTCGGGCGCACCGTCCGGCGGCACCCGCAGCATCGTGTTCACGGTGTGGCAGAACGTCGGCGGTACCCATCCGCAGACGTTCTACCAGGCGTTCAACTGGAACGTCGCCAAGAACGCGCCGATCACGTTCGACACGCTGTTTCGACCCGGGACCGAACCGCTGGACGTCATCTATCCCGAGATCAACCGCTATCTGCAGCGCGAGTTGGGTGTCACCGACCCGGTGACGGAGAGCGTGGGCCTCGACCCGACCAAGTACCAGAACTTCGCGCTGACCGATGACGAGCTGATCTTCTTCTTCAGCCAGGCCGAGTTGATGGCCGAGGCCGCGGGACCGGTGCAGGCGTCGGTGCCGCGCGCGGCCGTCGCGTCGATGCTGGCGCTCTGAACCGAGGGGCTATCGCGGGGCGAAGCCGTAGACCACGCCGTCGCTGGTGGCAGTGACCACGCGGCGGTCGTGGCCCAAGGAGACGCCGACTGGCCAGCCCGTGGCGCCGGGCAACGGGTAGGCGTTGAGGGTGCTGCCGTCGGCCGGGTTGAACACCAGCAGGGTCTGCCCGTTCTCGCCGTCGCGGGCCACCGTGTAGGCGAGGTCGGCGCCGGATCGGCTCGAGGTGGTCAGCGGGGTGACGTCGTCGCGGGTCCACACCACCTCGCCGCGATCACCGATGTCCTTGACGGCGAGCAGCTTTGCGCCGGGACCGCCGCCGGCCACGACGAGCCCGTCCGGCGACACCGAGGGCGGCGTCTGCGCCAGGTAGTCCAGCGGCACCGACCACTTCGGCGAACCGTCAGAGGAGTCGAGCGCCCACAGCCGCTCGTCGCGACCGTTGACATAGATCGTCGATCCGTCCGCCGACAGCACCGGGCTGGCCAGCGGCCCGCCGCCCACCGCGTCGCTGGTCCACTCGCGGGTCAGCATCGGCGTCTGGCCGGGTCGGTAGCGCAGCCCGACCAGGATGGGCGCTTCGGCGTCGGGCTCCCACAGGCTGAGCACGATCGTCTGGGTCGCCGGCGCGAACGCGGGCGCGGCGGCCACCGGGCAGCGCGCGCGGGCCGGCTGGCAGTCGTCGAGGCCTCGTTCGGAGTTCCTGGGGTCGACGCCGGCCACCAGATCCAGCGGGGAGCCGATGACGGTGCCCCGGTGCGCGTCGAACACCAGCACCTGGCCCAGATGGGTGACGACCAGCAGGTGACCCGGGTCCAGAATCCGTGGCGTGGTCGGCATGCCGATCACCGGTTGGCGCCAGCGGATCCACTGCGTCGGCGGAAACGACAGCATCGCGCCGGGCTGGCCGACGTAGAGATTGTCGAAGCCGTCGAACAGCGGGCTGGCGGTGCCGCCGCCCTGCACCAGCCGGGTGCACCAGCGTTGGCGGGCGTTGTTGTCGGCCTCCCACACCATCAGCGAACAGCCGGCCGGGGTCTGCGCATTGAGCCCCAGGTAGCCGATCGAGCCCAGCGCGGCCGCGGCGGCCAGGTCGCCCTTGACCGATCGGGTCCATTCCAGGCGCAACGCGCCGGCGCCCGCCGCCGACCGGTAGCTGCTGTTGCTCGCGTCGCCGTACTGCGCGGGCCAGCCCTCGGCCGGCTTGGCCTCCACCCAGGAGTCGGTGTTTCCGCAGCCGGCCAATACGGCCGTGATCAGCGCCGCTGCCGCCAGCACGATTGATCGCCGGAACACTGCGCCCCTTCTGGTCTGTTTCGCCCGCCTTGAAAGACCCCGTGAGGGTAACCGTTGGGGGATGGTGAGCTCGCGTAGGCTTTCCGGCCATGACGACGATGTGGGGCGCGCCGCTGCACAAGCGCTGGCGGGGCTCCCGGCTGCGGGACCCCCGACAAGCCAAGTTCCTGACGCTGGCGTCGCTGAAATGGGTGGTGGCCAACCGGGCGTGGACACCCTGGTACCTGGTGCGCTACTGGCGGTTGCTGAAGTTCAAGCTGACCAATCCGCACATCATCACCCGGGGCATGGTGTTCCTGGGCAAGGGTGTGGAGATTCAGGCCACCCCCGAACTGTCGACGATGGAGATCGGCCGGTGGGTGCACATCGGCGACAAGAACACGATCCGCTGCCACGAGGGCTCTCTGCGCTTCGGTGACAAGGTCGTGCTCGGCCGCGACAACGTCATCAACACCTACCTCGACATCGAGTTGGGTGACTCGGTGCTGATGGCCGACTGGGTGTATGTGTGTGATTTCGATCACCGGATGGACGACATCAACGTCCCGATCAAGGATCAGGGCATTCTCAAGGGCCCGGTGCGTATCGGCCCGGACACCTGGATTGCCACCAAGGTCACCATCCTGCGCAACACGACCATCGGCCGCGGCTGTGTGCTGGGGTCGCATGCGGTGGTCAAGGGCGAGATCCCGGACTACTCGATCGCCGTCGGCGCTCCGGCCAAGGTGGTCAAGAACCGCAAGCTGTCATGGGAGACGTCGGCGGCCCAACGCGCCGAACTCGCCGCCGCGCTGGCCGACATCGAACGCAAGAAGGCCTCGCGCTGACGTCGGCACGCGTCCGCCTGACTAGCGGTCGGGCAGCGCGTGCTCGACGATCATCCGTCGCCGGTGCGGTTCGCGCTCACGGCGTTTGGCCGCCAGGTAGACCTGTGCGGTCTCGTCGGCCACGGTGTGCCAGTCGAAGTCAGACGTGAGCCGCTCGCGTGCGGCGACCGCCATGCGCTGTGCGCCTTCGGGATCGTCGAGCACCGCGCGCACCGCGGCGGCCAGACCCGTGATGTCCCGCGGCGCGTGCGACATCCCGGTCTGCCCGTCGATCACCGCTTCGCCCAACCCCCCGACGTCGGAGGTCACCAGCGGAACTCCGGTCGCCGCCGCCTCCAGCGCCACGATGCCGAACGGTTCGTAATGGCTTGGCAGCACGGCGGCGTCGGCGGAGTGCAGGAGCCGCACGAGCTGTTCATGGTCCAGATGGCCGGCAAACGTTATCGCCCGCAGCACCTTGTGTTTTCGCGCCTGCTCGAGGAGCCACTGCTGTTGGGTGCCGGTGCCCGCGATGGTCAAGGTGGTGCCGGCATGGGTACGCCGGATGCGGGGCAGCGCGGCGATCAGGTCGTGGATGCCCTTCTCGTACTCCAACCGGCCGACGTAGACCAGGTGCGCGTGACCACCGCGGGGTCGCCGCCGCGCGAACGGCCACAGCGCGGCGTCGATGCCGTTGCGGATCACCCGGATCTCGGCCAGACCCGGGCCGAACAACTCGGTGATCTCGTCGCGCATCGACGCCGAACAGGTGATCAGCGAATCGGATTCGTGAACGAGCCAGGATTCCACCGCATGCACCTGGCGGCTGATGCGACCGGACACCCAGCCCGAATGCCTGCCGGCCTCGGTGGCGTGGATGGTGCACACCAACGGCACGTCGAAGAATTCGGCAAGGGCGATCGCGGGATGGCCGACCAGCCAGTCATGGGCGTGCACGACGTCGGGACGCCAGGGCCGCCCGCGATCGTCGGTGATGGCCAGGCCGGCGCGCACCATCGCGTGGCCCATCGCCAGCGTCCACGCCATCATGTCGCTGCCGAAGTCGAATTCGTGCGGATCCTGGGCGGCGGCGACGACCCGAACCCCCTCGGCGATCTCGTCGCTGGACGGGTGGGTGCTGGGGTCGGTGCCACTGGGCTGGCGGCTGAGCACGACGACCTGGTGGCCGGCCGCCGCCAGCGCGGTGGCCAGGTGATGCACGTGCCGGCCGAGCCCGCCGACCACCACGGGCGGGTACTCCCACGACACCATCAGGACTTTCACGGGCGCACGATTCGGGGCGGGGGCGTCATCGGGGCAACCTTCGTGCGTCCAGGGCGCCGAACAGTCCGTCGGCGCGATTCCAACCCTCGGCAAGCCGCTGCGCCTGCTCGGCGCGGCCCGAGGCCACGGCGTCGGCGATCTCGCGGGTCGCATGCGCGTGCAGATGCGCACGGTAGCGCGCGTAATCGGCGGCGGTGTCCTTGCTGACCATGAACGGCCAGTCGCTGGACACCGTCAGCAGCGTCTCGCGCAGGATCTGGTCGGCGACGAGGTTGCGCGCGGGCGGCGTGTCCGTCTCGCCCAGCGCCTTGTCCACCGTCGAGAGCGCGGTGTCGACGACCTCGTTGTTCAAGTGCACCAGGTCGGCGACCTGCTCACCGGCCCACACCTGCCAGTCCTTACCCGAACCCCAAGAGCTGGGCGGTAATTCGACCGAGGCGCCGATGTAGCCGTCGGCCACCGCATCGGAGAGCGTGCCGAGGCGGACACCGGCTTCGGGCAGCGCGCGAAGCACCCGGGCCAGCCACACCGGACCCTCATACCACCAGTGCCCGAACAACTCGGTGTCGAATGCCGCGATCACGTGTGCGGGTCTGCCGATTCGCGCGCTCTCGCTGACCAGGCGGCGCCTGACCACGTCGACGAAGTCGGCGACGTGCGCGTCGACCGCACGGTCGGCGCGCTGGGGGTCGTAGGGGGCCTTGGCATCCGAGGCCACATTGCGGCCGGTGACGCGCGCGGGCTTGAGCCCGGTGGTGTGGTCATAGGTGTGGAAGTCGCGGTAGGCGGAGTGGCCGGGATAGCCCGACTTCGGCGACCACACCCGGTAGCTGACCTGCAGGTCGCGACCGAACGCGATGACGTCCGACGAGGTCACCGGGCGCCCCAGTGCGGTGTCGCCGTGCAGCGACGGCCCGTCGACCATGAAGTGCCCGACACCGGCTGCGGCATAGTCGAATTCCATCCCGGGCGCGTATGCGCATTCTGGCGCCCAGATGCCCGCGGGGGTGTGGCCGAAGCGCTGGCCGGCGTCGGCCAGGCCTTCGCGCAGGGCGAACTCCCGCAGCCGCGGGTTCAGTAGCGGTTGGAACGGGTGGGCCAACGGCCCGCCGAGCAATTCGATCGTGCCGGCGTCGACGAGTTCACGCAGCAGCGGGCCGCCGCCGTGCGCCCACAGCGCCGCGAAGTCGTCGATGGCCCGCTCGGCCTCTTCGCACTCGCGAATACCGAACTGGCGCAACGGGTCACCGAGGGTGGTGGCCTCCAGGGCCCGCAACTGCCAATTGGCCAGCCAGTGGTGCATGCCGGTCAGGCAGTACGGGTCGTCGAGTTGGGCCGTCAGCACCGGTGTCATGCCCAGGGTCAACACGTGGCGGCGGTCCTCGGCGGCAAGCGCGCGAAGAACCCGCATCAGCGGGATGTACGCCGCCGACCAGGATTGATAGAGCCATTCCTCGCCGACCGGCCACCGGCCGTGGTGGGCGAGCCACGGCAGGTGGGTGTGCAGGACGAGCGTGAACTGCCCGGGAACGGGTTCGGTGAAGGTCACGGCCGCACCGCAATCGCCACCAGATCCAGGCTTTCGTCGATGTCGCGATCGGCCGCGTCGATCAGGTCGAAGTCGTCGATGCTGACCGACGCGACGTCGGCGAGCAGGTCGGCGGGCCAGGTTTGGTCGGCCAGGGCGCGGGCGATCTGGGCGTCGATCAGCGAGCCGCCGTGGCGTTCGTCGAGTTCGGCCAACCGCGGGCCGTGGAACACCCCCAACATCGTCTCGACGCAAAATCCTGCGGTGGTGAGCAATTCAGTCAGCTCGGTGGCGTTGAGCTCGCGGGTGTGGAACGGGTTGACTGGGGTGTCGCGGCCGGGGGAGAAGGTGATCCGGTTCGGTGTCGACATCATCAACTGGCCATCCGGTCGCAGCACGCGGAAGCATTCTTCGACGAATTGTGGCTGGTCCCAGAGGTGTTCGATGACCTGAAAGTTCACCACCGCATCGACGGCACCGTCCTCGAGCGGAAGTTCGGCCAGGTTTCCATGGCGCATCTCGATTCGCGGATACCGGGCGCGGACGTGGGCAACCGTCGCTTCGTCATAATCCAGCCCGATCACGTGGCGCGCCACGTCGGCGATCAGGTCGGCGCCGTACCCCTCGCCGCAACCGGCTTCCAGCACCGCGCGATCCGCGCAGCGGTCGGCCAGCCGCCGGTAGACGACTTCGTGGCGACGGAACCAGTAGTTCTCCTCCGCCAGTCCCGGAACCGTGCGTTCCCCGGTGAGGGGCAGATCCGGCGTGGTGGCAGCCCGGGGCCCCTCGCCGGCCGTCCCGGTTACGAATGCGCTCATCGCAAGGCAGGCTAACCCGGATCGGCCCGCCCGCGAACGGTTCATGGCCTACGTGCTGCTAGAACGCGAACTTCGACCCGCTATTGTGTTCCTGCGAACCACCATAGTTACCGGTCAGTAACATGGTGCTAGTTGCTTCAAGCGTGGTAGTGCAGGCCGGCCGCCCCGGCCTCTTCAAGGAGGACGAACCAGACTCATGACGAACATCGTGGTCCTGATCAAACAGGTCCCAGACACATGGTCGGAGCGCAAGCTCAACGAGGGTGACTTCACCCTCGACAGGGAGGCCGCCGACGCCGTGCTCGACGAGATCAACGAGCGCGCCGTCGAGGAGGCGCTCCTGATCAAGGAGAAAGAAGCCGCCAACGGCGTCGAGGGCACTGTGACGGTTCTCACAGCAGGTCCCGAGCGCGCGACCGAGGCGATCCGCAAGGCCCTCTCGATGGGCGCGGACAAGGCCGTACACCTGGTCGACGAGGGCATGCACGGCTCCGACATGGTGCAGACCGGTTGGGCCCTGGCCCGTGCGCTGGGCACCGTCGAGGGCACCGAACTGGTCATCGCCGGCAACGAATCCACCGACGGGGTGGGCGCCGCGGTGCCCGCGATCATCGCCGAGTACCTCGGCCTGCCCCAACTCACCCACCTGCGCAAGGTGTCGGTCGAGGACGGCAAGGTCACCGGCGAGCGCGAGACCGACGACGGCGTGTTCACCGTCGAGGCGCCGCTGCCCGCGGTGATCAGCGTGAACGAGAAGATCAACGAACCGCGTTTCCCCTCCTTCAAGGGCATCATGGCCGCCAAGAAGAAGGAAGTGACGACGCTGACGCTGGCCGAGATCGGCGTGGAGGCCGACGAGGTCGGTGTCGCCAACGCGGGCTCGCGTGTGCTGTCGTCGACCCCTAAGCCGCCGAAGACCGCGGGCGAGAAGGTCACCGACGAAGGTGACGGCGGTACCAAGATCGCCGAGTACCTGGTCGCTCAAAAAATTATCTAGCAGACATTCCTCCAGTACTTGAGAAACGAGACATAGCAATGGCTGAAGTACTTGTGCTCGTCGAGCACGCAGAAGGTGCACCCAAGAAGGTCACCGCCGAACTGATCACCGCCGCCCGGGTGCTGGGCGAACCGTCCGCCGTCGTGGTGGGTAAGCCCGGCACGGCCGAGCCCCTGATCGACGGACTGAAGGCGGCAGGCGCCGCCAAGATCTATGTGGCCGAGTCCGACGACGCGGAAAACTATCTGGTCACACCGTTCGTCGACGTGTTGGCGTCGCTCGCCGAGTCGGCCAGCCCCGCCGGTGTGCTGCTGGCGGCCTCCGCCGACGGCAAGGAGATCGGGGGCCGGTTGGCCGCCCGGCTCGGCTCGGGCATCCTCACCGACGTCGTCGAGGTCAAGGACGGCGCCAAGGGTGTGCACTCGATCTTCGGTGGCGCGTTCACCGTCGAGGCCGAGGTCACCGGCGAACTGCCCATCTTCACCGTCCGTCCGGGCGCCGTCGAGGCCGCGCCGGCCGACGGTGCCGGCGAGGTGGTCAACGTCGAGGGGCCGGCCCAGGCCGAGAATGCGACGAAGATCACCAGCCGCGAGCCCGCGGTGGCCGGTGACCGTCCGGAGCTCACCGAGGCCAGCGTCGTCGTCTCCGGCGGCCGTGGCGTCGGCAGCGCCGAGAACTTCTCGGTGGTCGAGGAACTGGCCGATGCGCTCGGTGGCGCGGTGGGCGCCTCGCGTGCGGCGGTCGACTCCGGCTACTACCCGGGCCAGTTCCAGGTGGGCCAGACCGGCAAGACCGTGTCCCCGCAGCTCTACATCGCGCTGGGCATCTCCGGTGCCATCCAGCACCGTGCGGGCATGCAGACGTCCAAGACGATCATCGCGGTGAACAAGGACGAGGAGGCGCCGATCTTCGAGATCGCCGACCTGGGCATCGTCGGTGACCTGTTCAAGGTCACACCGCAGCTCACCGAGGCGGTCAAGGCTCGCAAGGGCTGATCGTCAGCACGCACACCACGGAAACGCCCCGACGACCGTCGGGGCGTTTTCACATTCCGCGGTCGGTGATCACCGACTACGGATTTTCAAGGGTTCCGACGGCCGGCACCGGGTGCCACTGTGGTCGTGAACCAACGAAAGGGTGTTGACGATGAAGATCACAGTGTTCGGCGCTACCGGTCTGATCGGCTCGCAGGTGGCCCCGCGACTCACAGCGGCCGGCCACACCGTGGTTGCGGCCGTGCGCGACACCGGGGTGGACGTCCTCACCGGCGAAGGCCTGGCCGAGGCCCTGTCGGGCGCCGACGTGCTCATCGATCTGACCAACTCGCCGTCCTTCGCCGACGACGCGGTGCTCGAGTTCTTCACCACCTCGACCACCAACCTGGTCAAGGCGGCGACCGCGGCGGGAGTGGGCCACTACGTGGCGTTGTCGATCGTCGGCGCCGACGCCCTGCCGCAAAGCGGCTACATGCGTGCCAAAGTCGCTCAGGAGTCCATCATCGGGGACTCCGGCCTGCCCTACACCGTCGTGCGAGCCACCCAGTTCCACGAGTTCGCCGAATCCATCACCGAATCACTGACGGTCGATGGTGAGGTGCGCGCCCCCGACGGCCTGATCCAGCCGATCGCCGCCGAGGAGGTCGCCGCCGCGGTGGCGCAAGCCGCCCAGGAGCCCGCCCGCAACGGCCACATCGACATCGGCGGACCGGACAAGATCTCCTTCGCCGACCTCGCGACCACGGTGCTGCGGGCCAAGGGCGAGGACCGGCCGGTCGTCGTCACCTCGGACGCCACGTACTTCGGCACCCCGGTCGACGATTCCAGCCTGGTCACCGGGGGCGACGCGACGATCGCGTCGATCCGGTTCACCGACTGGCTCGCCCGTCGATGACCCGCGCCGGCAGCGACCTGAGCCGGGTTGTCGCCGAGCGCCGATCCATCCGGAAGTTCCTGCGCCACAAGCCCGTGCCGCGCGAGCTGCTCGACGAGGCGCTCGCGCTGGCGATGCGTGCGCCGTCGAACTCGAACATCCAGCCCTGGCGACTGATCTTGGCCACCGGGGCACGCCGGGACCGGCTGGCCGGGGCCTTGTCGGCGCGGGCGGCACAGGGGTTTCCGCAGACGATGGGTCTGCCGGAGAGCTTCGCGCCGTGGCGGCGCGAACTGGGCGCCCTGCTCTACGGTGCGATGGGAGTCGCGCGCGACGACCTCGAGGCGCGCCGCACCGCCCCGCTGCGCAACTGGGAGTTCTTCGGCGCACCGGTCGCCGGGGTGGTGTGTATGCATCGTGAGCTGGGGCTCGTCGACAGCCTCGGGGTCGGAATGTTCTTGCAGACGCTGGTCCTGGCGCTGACCGAACGCGGGTTGGGGGCGTGCGTCCAGGTCTCCATCGCCCACTTCCCGGACGTGTTGCACGAGCAGTTGGACATCCCCGACGAGCTCCGGCCGCTCTGCGGCCTGTCGATCGGGTACGCAGACTCCACCTTCGCGGCCAACCATCTGAGCATCCCGCGCAATGCGGTCGAGGAGAACGTGGTATTTCTCGGCTGAGGCCCGCAAACGGAGCCCGCGGAGCCGCCGTGCGGGGCGGGCGGCCGAAGCGTCTGCAACGGCATGTGCCGGCCGCCTGACCGCGCGATCAGGGGCGCCGACGGTCGGTGGCTAGAATTGAACGGTTATGGCCTCCCCGGAGTCGGTCTATCTCGATCACGCTGCCACCACCCCGATGCACCCCGCTGCTCTCGAGGCGATGACGGCGGTGCTGGCGACGGTCGGTAACGCGTCGTCGCTGCACGGAACGGGCCGGGTGGCCCGCCGCCGGATGGAGGAGGCACGCGAGGCGCTGGCCAAGCTGCTGGGCGCGCGGCCGTCGGAGGTGGTGTTCACCGCCGGCGGCACCGAGAGCGACAACCTCGCGGTCAAGGGCATCTACTGGGCCCGGCGAGACGCTCATCCGCGCTGTCGGCGCATCGTCACCACGCCGGTCGAACACCACGCGATCCTGGACTCGGTGCAGTGGCTCGCCGAACACGAGGGCGCCGAAGTCACCTGGCTGCCCGTCGAACCCGACGGTTCGGTGACCGCCGGCGCGCTGCGAGCGGCTCTGGAGGAACACGACGACGTCGCGCTGGTGACCGTGATGTGGGCCAACAACGAGGTGGGCACGATCATGCCGATCGCCGAATTGGCCGCGATCGCCGCGGAATTCGACGTGCCGATGCACAGCGACGCGGTGCAGGCCGTCGGCCAGGTCCCCGTCGACTTCGCCGCGAGCGGCCTGGCGGCGATGAGTGTCACCGCGCACAAGTTCGGTGGTCCCACCGGTGTGGGCGCGTTGCTGCTGCGCCGTGACACCGAGTGCGTGTCGCTGTTGCACGGTGGTGGCCAGGAACGGGACGTGCGTTCGGGCACACCGGATGTCGCCGGCGCCGTCGCGATGGCCGCCGCCGCGCAGGTGGCGGTCGGTGGGTTGGAAGCGCACAGCGCTCGGGTGCAGAAGCTGCGTGACCGGCTGATCGACGGAGTGTTGTCCGGGATCAAGGACGTGCATCTCAACGGGGCGAGAGGGACCGGTCGGCTGCCCGGCAACTCGCACTTCACCTTTCGTGGCTGCGAAGGCGATTCGCTATTGATGTTGTTGGACGCCAAGGGAATCGAGTGCTCGACCGGCTCAGCCTGCACCGCGGGCGTGGCGCAGCCGTCGCATGTGCTCACCGCGATGGGGGCCGACCCGGTCAGTGCGCGCGGTTCACTGAGGTTTTCGCTCGGTCACACCAGCACCGAATCCGACGTGGATGCCGCGCTCGCCGTGCTGCCCGGCGCGGTGGAAAGGGCGCGGCAGGCGGCGTTGGCCAGTTCGGGGGTCGTCGACTGATGCGGGTGCTCGTGGCGATGAGCGGCGGTGTGGACTCCTCGGTCGCCGCCGCGCGGATGGTCGATGCCGGACACGACGTCGTCGGCGTGCACCTCGCGCTCTCGTCGGCGCCGGGAACACTGCGGACCGGATCGAGGGGGTGCTGTTCGAAGGAGGACGCCGGCGATGCCCGACGCGTCGCCGATGTGCTCGACATCCCCTTCTACGTCTGGGATTTCGCCGACCGGTTCAAGCAGGACGTGATCGACGACTTCGTATCCTCCTACGCCCGCGGCGAGACCCCGAACCCGTGTGTGAGGTGCAACGAGCGAATCAAGTTCTCCGCCTTGGCGGCTCGCGCGCTGGCGTTGGGTTTCGACGCGGTGGCCACCGGTCATTACGCACGGCTGTCGGGCGGCCGGCTGCGTCGCGCCGTCGACGCCGACAAGGACCAGTCCTACGTGCTGGCGGTGTTGACCGCCCAACAGCTTCGGCACGCGGTGTTTCCGATCGGTGACACGCCCAAACCGCAGATCCGCCAGGAGGCGGCGCGCCGGGGTCTCACCGTGGCCGACAAGCCCGACAGTCACGACATCTGCTTCATCCCCTCCGGTGACACCAGGGCGTTTCTCGGCTCGCGGATCGGGGTGCGTCGCGGTGCGGTCGTCGACACCGGCGGCACGGTGCTGGCCGAGCACGACGGCGTACACGGCTTCACCATCGGACAACGCAAGGGGCTGGGCATCGCGGGGCCGGGCCCCGGCGGCGGGCCGCGCTATGTCACCGGCATCGACGCCGAGAACGGCACCGTGCGCGTCGGTGACGCCACCGACCTCGACGTGTGGACGCTGACCGGTGAGCGGCCGATCTTCACCTCCGGTGTGGCGCCCACTTCTCCGGTGGAGTGCCAGGTACAGGTCCGCGCGCACGGTGGCATCGCCGACGCCGTGGCCGAGGTGCGTGACGGTCGGCTGGTCGTCGACCTGCGTGCGCCGCTGCGCGGGGTGGCGCCGGGCCAGACGATGGCGTTGTACCGGCCCGACCCCGATGGCGACGAGGTGCTGGGCAGCGCGACCATCAGCCGCTGACAATCCCCGGTCAGTCGGGCACGTTGGCCAGGATGTTGGTCATCACGATGTCTGGCACGGAGCTGGGGAACCGGCACGCGGTGACCTCGGCCAGCACGACGTTCTTCACCCGGTAGTGGCGACCGCAGGCATCCGACGGACGCAACTGCAGGATGTCGGCGCCCGCCGACCAGTCGCCCACGAACATCGGCCCCAGACTTGTTGCCCCACAGTCATCGACGCGGGCCACCAGGTCGTCGAACGCGCGGCGCGCGGTGGCGCGATCGCGGTAAGCCGCCGCGCCCGCCGAGATCAGCCCGCCGCCAGGCGGGTTCTGGTAGGTGGTCTTGTGGAACTCCTCGACGTCGGGACCGAAGGTCTGCGTCTCGGCGAAAAACCATTGGCATTGTCGCGGTGTGGATTCGGTGAGCGGTTGGATGTCGACGGGGGACTTGTTGTCCATGCTCGGTATGACCGTGAGATCCTCGCCGGCCCCGGTGATCGCACGCATCTGATCCTGGTCGAGCATGATGGTCTCGACGTCGATCGGTGAGGCGGAGTCCTCGTCGATGCCCGGTGTCGCCCGCGTCGCGCCGCCGTGAACGGTTTGGGTACAGCCGACGGTCAAAATCGCCGCCGCGCACCACAGGACGACCTGACCGGCCGATACGGGCATGGCGCTCCCTCCACCCTTGCGGATCGAGACTATCCCGATCGAATACTGTCGAACGAGTGAGCGCATTCGCCGCCGCCACCGGCATCGGATCGTGGCCTGGGACGTCGGCACGCGCCGCCGCCGAGGTGATCGTCGGCGAATTGCATTCGTTGCCGCACGTGGTGGAACTGCCCCAGCGCGGGGTCGGTGCGGACATGATCGGCCGATGCGGCGCGCTTCTCGTCGACATCGGCATCGACACCGTGCCGCGCGGCTACCGCATCGCGCCGGGCCGACCCGCGGTGACCCGGCGGGCCGCGAGTTTTCTCGACGAGGATCTCGACGCGCTCGAAGAGGTCTGGGAGAAGGCCGGGCTGTCCGATGCCCAGAGAACCGTCAAGGTGCAGGCGAGCGGACCCATCACGTTGGCCGCTCAGCTGGAACTGCCCGGTGGCCACCGCGCCATCACCGATCACGGCGCGGTCCGCGACCTGGCCGCCTCGCTGGCCGAGGGGGTCGCGCGGCACCGCGCGCAGGTGGCCCGTCGGCTGGGCGCGACCGTGGTGGTGCAGTTCGACGAACCCGTCCTGCCCGCCGCGATGGACGGCCGGTTGACCGGGGTGACCAGCCTGACGCCGGTGCACCCGGTGGAGGAATCGGTGGCCATCGCCCTGCTCGACGATTGTGTGGCCACCGTCGGCGGCGAGGTGATGGTGCACAGCTGCTCGTCGGGCCTGCCGTGGAAAGTACTGCAACGCACCGCGATTCACGCTGTGTCGGTGGACATTTCGGCCCTGGCCGCCGCCGACCTCGACGGTGTCGCGGAGTTCGTCGATTCGGGGCGAACGGTGATGCTCGGTGTGCTGCCTGCGACCCCACCGGAGATCCACCCGTCGGCAGGCGAGGTCGCCGAGGCGGCGGTGGCGATCACCGACCGGCTGGGTTTCGCGCGCTCGACCGCACGCGAGCGGATCGGCGTCGCCCCGGCCTGCGGGCTCGCGGGCGCAGGGCCGACGTGGGCCCGGCGCGCCATCGAGCTCGCCCAAAAGGCCGCCGATGCCCTCGACGAAGATCCGGAGGCGGTCTGACCGGCGACATTGGCGGCGTCCGCGAACTCTGCCGCCAGATGTGGCAATCACATGCAAGAATGGCATCTACGACCACGTCATTAATCCTTGCCCGTCGCAGGAGCGCAATGGTGACCCGAACGAACCCTCGCCTGGTCGCAGGTGTCGGTGTGGTTTCGGCGTTCCTGCTGCTGGGCGGCCCCGCCGTCGCGACGGTGACCGCCGACCCCGGCGGCCCGCGAAACGACCGCGGAAGTTCGGACTCCCGCGGTGGGCCGGATCGCGGCCAGTCGAGGGGCAACGGCCCGAGGACCAACAGCGCAAACCGCGCCGATCGGCGCGACAACGACAACAGTGACAACGGCCGAGTCGTGGGCCCCGGCGCCCAACGCGGCGTCGTGCCGGACAACAACAGTGCCCGCGGTCCGCAGGTGTCACAAGCCCCGCCGGCGCGCGTGGGGTCCGGCCGGGACAGCCAGGAGGTCTTCGCGCCGAGCGTCCCGATCACCAGTGGCGGCTCGGGCGCCAGCGGTGACTCCGGCCCGGGCGAACCCTCCGGTTCAGACCGTCAGACCGGCGCGCAGACCGCCTTCGAACCGCCGCGCGTGACGTTCGGCAACGGACGCTCGCCCAGGATGCCCGAGGCTCGGCCCGAGCCGCGCTGGCAGGCACCAGCGCCGGTGCCCGCGCCGCCGCCGGCACCGCCGCCGGCGCCCCCCGCCGTGCCGCCGCCGCCACCGTCGTGGGTGGAACGGATCTCCTCCCCGCCGGCCATCACCAAGCAGTTCGGCGTCGTTTCGAACGCCGACTGGTCCGACCCGCTGTGGGGTATCGCAGGCCTGCTGCTGATACCGGCCGCCGGCGCCGCGCTCGGGTACCGGCAGGCCCGCGCCGCCCAAGCCGTGGACCGGTTACGACAGGGCTGAGCTGGTGCGCAGGTCCTTGCGCAGGATCTTGCCCGACGCCGACTTCGGGATCGCCTCGATGAACTCGACCTGGCGCACCTTCTTGTACGGGGCCACCTGACCGGCGACGAACGCCATCACCTCGTCCTCGGTCAGATCGGCTCCGGTCTGCTTGACCACGAACGCCTTTGGGATTTCCTCGCCCTCGTCGTCGACCACCCCGACGACCGCGGCGTCGGCGATCGCCGGATTGCTCAAGAGCACCGCTTCGAGTTCGGCCGGTGGCACCTGATAGCCCTTGTACTTGATCAGTTCCTTGAGCCGGTCGACGATGTACACGCAGCCGTTCGAATCGACCTGAGCCAGATCGCCGGTGTGCAACCAGCCGTCGGCGTCGATGGTCTCGCGGGTGGCCTTCTCGTTGTTGAGGTAGCCGGCCATCACGTTGGGCCCCTTGAACCAGAGTTCGCCGGTTTCGCTGAGACCCTGTGCGGGAACGGGGATCACCTCGCCGGTCTCCGGATTGACGATCTTGGACGCCGCATTCGAGATCGTCCACCCCACCGAACTCAACGGTGCGGTGGCGCCCATCTCGTGGGCGCCCGCGTCGAAGGGGGTGATGTGGCTGACGGGGCTCAACTCGCTCATCCCGTAGCCCTGCACCACCCGGCAGCCCAACCGCTCGGCGACGCGGTGGCCGAGGTCGGCGTCCAGCGGCGCCGCACCGGACATGACCACCTGTAGCGACGACAGGTCATAGGAGTCGACCAGCGGATGCTTGGCCAGCGCCACGGCGACGGGCGGGGCGATGAACGCGATCGTGCACTTGTGATCCTGGATGGTGGCCAGGAACTCGGCGAGGTCGAAGCTCGGCATGACGGCCAGCCGGGCGCGGGCGTGCAGCGCGGCGTTGAGCAGCACCGTCATCCCGTAGATGTGGAAGAACGGCAGCACCGCGAGGATCACGTCGTCGGCGACCATGCCGTGCAGGGGCTGGATCTGCGCGACGTTGGCCACCAGGTTGCGATGGGTGAGCATCACCCCCTTGGGGTTGCCCGTCGTGCCGGAACTGTAGGGCAGCACCGCCAGATGCGACGACGGGGCGAAGCTCACCCGCGGGGGCGGGGCGCCCGCGGCCAGCAGGTCGGCGGCGTTGGGGTGACCGGTGGCCGCCTGGCCGTCGCCATCGAGGACGACGAGGTCCGTGTCGGCGAAACCGACTGCGGCCGCAGCCTTTTTGGCCTGTGCCAGCAGCGGGGTCACGGTGATCAGCATCGTGGCCTTCGAGTCGGTCAGCTGCTTGGCGATGTCGTTGGCGGTGAACAGTGCGTTGATGGTGGTGGCCGTGGCGCCCGAGCGCAGGATGCCGTGGAAGGCGACGGCGAACGCCGAACTGTTGGGTGCCAGCAGGCCCACCACGTCCCCGACACCCTTGCCGCGGGCGGCCAGCGCGCCTGCGAAGGAGTCGATGCGGGCAACCATCTCGCGGTAGGTGGTCTGGCGACCCGACTTCGTGTCGACGAGCGCGACCCGGTCGAGGTCGGCTTCGGCATCGGGGTGGGCAAGGCCGCCGAACAGGAACTCGTAGACGCTGGTGGACGGGATGTCGACTTCGGGGAAGGGGCTGGCGAAGCTCATGGCTCCGATCGAACCATGGCCGACGCGTCGACGGTCACGCTTCGTCGAGCTGTCGGACGAGCTTCTTCGGCGCGACCATGCGGTAGGACGCGTCGACGAGTTCGCGCACCTCGTTCCAGTCGATTTCGGCGGCGGTGAGGTCCAGGCCCAGCCAGCCCGACGGGCCCAGGTAGGCCGGGTAGAAGAACCGGGGATCCTGCTCGAGGGCCCTGCGGTCGCTCTCGTCGACCTTGATCAGGATCGAGTGCGGGTACGGCACGTACTGGCCCTTGGTCTGGGTCTTGGCGTTACCGCCGTACATCGCGAACATCTTCGGCGCGCAGAACACCGGTCTGCCCCAGGAGACCTTCTCGAAGGCCTCGGGGAAGCCCAGCGCGATCGTGCGGACCTGCGCCAGTCCGGGGTCGTCGTCGCTGAACATGATCGGGTGCGGCATGGGGTCAGGGTAGCCAACCCGCCTGGTCGCGCGGGCGGCGCAGCCGGGCTGTCGCCGCCCTGGATTAGCCTGCGAGGGTGAGTTCGAAGGCAACCTCAAACCCCGAGACCACGCTGGCCGAGCAGTCCGAAGAAGCCCCCGACGCCGACCTGCGGCGGCGCTGGCAGGAGCTGGCCGACGAGGTGCGCGAGCATCAGTTCCGCTACTACGTGCGTGACGCCCCGGTCATCTCCGACGCCGACTTCGACGCGCTGCTGCGCGAACTGCAGGCCCTCGAGGACGAACACCCCGAGCTGCGGACCCCGGACTCGCCGACGCAGTTGGTGGGCGGCGCCGGTTTCGCGACCGTATTCACCCCGGCCGAGCACCTCGAGCGGATGCTCAGCCTGGACAACGTCTTCACGCCCGAGGAGCTGGCCGCGTGGGCTGCGCGCATCAGCGGCGAGATCGGTGACGACGCGCATTTCCTGTGCGAGCTGAAGATCGACGGTGTGGCGCTCTCGCTGGTCTACCGGGACGGCCGGCTGGAGCGGGCCGCCACCCGCGGCGACGGGCGCACCGGCGAGGACGTCACGCTCAACGCCCGCACCATCGACGACATCCCCGAAAGGCTCACCGGCACCAAGGAATTCCCGGTGCCGAAGGTGTTGGAGGTTCGCGGGGAGGTGTTTTTCCGGGTCGCCGACTTCGAAGAGCTCAACGCCGGCCTGGTCGCCGAGGGTAAGCCGCCGTTCGCCAATCCCCGCAACAGCGCCGCGGGGTCGCTGCGCCAGAAGAACCCGGCCGTCACCGCCAGGCGCAAGCTGCGGATGATCTGCCACGGCATCGGCCACACCGAAGGCTTCCGTCCCAAGACCCTGCACGACGCCTACCGCGCGCTCAAGGCGTGGGGGCTGCCGGTGTCGGAGCACACCGCGCGGGTGCGGGGCATGGCCGCGGTCACCGAGCGCATCGCGTACTGGGGAGAGCACCGGCACGAAGTCGAGCACGAAGTCGACGGGGTGGTGGTGAAGGTCGACGACGTGGCGCTGCAGCGCCGTCTCGGGTCGACCTCACGGGCGCCCCGGTGGGCGATCGCCTACAAGTATCCGCCCGAGGAGGCCCAGACCAAGCTGCTCGACATCAGGGTCAACGTCGGGCGCACCGGCCGGGTGACACCGTTCGCCTGGATGGAGCCGGTCAAGGTCGCCGGTTCCACGGTCAGTCAAGCCACCCTGCACAACGCCTCGGAGGTCAAACGCAAGGGTGTGCTGATCGGCGACACCGTGATGATCCGCAAGGCCGGCGACGTGATTCCCGAGGTGCTGGGGCCGGTGGTCGACCTGCGCGACGGCTCCGAACGCGAATTCGTCATGCCCACAACGTGTCCGGAGTGTGGCACCACACTGGCCCCCGCCAAGGAGGGCGACGCCGACATCCGCTGCCCCAACACCAGGTCGTGCCCTGCGCAGTTGCGGGAGCGGGTCTTTCACCTCGCCGGCCGCGGGGCCCTCGACATCGAGGGTCTCGGATACGAAGCGGCCGTCGCGCTGTTGAAGAGCGAAGTGATCACCGACGAGGGTGACCTGTTCACGCTCACCAGTGAAGACCTGTTGCGCACCGAGCTGTTTCGCACCAAGGACGGCAACCTGTCGGCCAACGGCAAGCGACTGCTGGTGAACCTGCACGAGGCAAAGTCGCGTCCGCTGTGGCGGGTGCTGGTCGCATTGTCGATCCGCCATGTCGGCCCCACCGCCGCGCGTGCGCTGGCCACCGAGTTCGGCAGCATGGAGGCGATCATGGCTGCCTCCGAAGAGCGGTTGGCCGCGGTCGAGGGGGTGGGCCCGACGATCGCGGCCGCGATCACCGAATGGTTCACCGTCGACTGGCACCGCGCGATCGTCGACAAGTGGCGCGCGGCGGGGGTGCAGATGGCCGACGAGCGCGACGACAGCGTCGAACGCCACCTCGAGGGCCTCTCGATCGTGGTCACCGGTTCGCTGGCCGGCTTCTCCCGCGACGACGCGAAGGAGGCCATCGTCGCGCGCGGCGGTAAGGCGTCGTCGTCGGTGTCGAAGAAGACGGCCTATGTGGTGGCGGGGGATTCGCCGGGTTCCAAGTACGACAAAGCCGTCGAACTCGGGGTGCCCATCCTTGACGAGGACGGCTTTCGCCGACTGCTGGAGGACGGTCCGGACGGCGTCTAGGGCGCTGGCGGCACCAGGCGCCGAAGCAGCGGTCGCACCACCAGAAGACAGACCACGACGACAGCCAGCATCGTCAGGGCGGGCCACGGTCCGACGAGGGCGCGTTGGTTGATCCAGACCGCCGCCACCGCGGCCGTGGCGAGCACCAGCACCGCCATGGTCACGTCGATACAGCGTCGGTAGGACCTGGGCGTGACGCTCGAACGGGCCGAGATCGCAATCACTGTCGCCGTCAACAGCGCCACCGGAAGTCCCAGCGCCAGCCCGACGAACGGTCCGAGGACGGTGCCGAGAACCGGAATCCCCGCCGTCCCACTGGCGGCCCCGGTGACGGCGGCGATGACAAGCCCGTAGAGAAACGTGCGCAGAAACACCCCGGACACGGCCATCCGTGCGGGCGGGGGTTCGAACCGGGGATCGGGGTGCCAGCCCGCCGCCGGTGTCCCAATTGTCATGCGCGTCAGTATCGCGCTCGGAACGCGATTTCGTCGGAAAACCGTGCGTGCGGGCCGTGCCTGCCGGCGTTTGTCGCCGGCACCGGCGGGGCACCCTGGAACGAACGGACAAGGAGAACTGATGGCGATCTGCGATACCTGTGGCAACGACTACGACAAGGCGTTCACCGTGACGTGGCCCGATGGGCGCAGCGCGACTTTCGACAGCATCGAATGCGCGGCGGCCGTAGTGGCGCCGGAGTGCGCGCACTGCGGGTGCCGGATCCTGGGGCACGGCATCGAGACACCCGAGGCGATATTCTGTTGCGCCCATTGCGCCCGCAAGGACAGCAACGCCGATGTCAACGATCGCTATCCGGTGCCCGCTGGCGGCTGATCAGCGGTAGCCGCGCCGCGTGTCCTCGACGATGCGGGGGTGCTCCAGCGTCGAGGGCGCCAATGACTGCGGGCCCATGTCGCCGGCGAACACCGTGGCCGCGTCGAGCACGCGTTGGTCGAGAAACCGCAGAGCGGGTGCGTCGGCCGGAACCGTGGGCGTCGGCGCGGTCGGGCCGCGGCGGGCCAGCGCGAAACCCCAGTCCCCGAACGTCGGAACGTGCACGTGATACGGGGTGACCGAGTACCCCGCGGCACGCACCGTCGAGATCGTGCGCCAGAACGCCGTCGGCGTGGAGAACGCGCTACCGGCCTGCACGGTCATCAAGCCGTCGGCGGCGAGCACCCGACGGACAAGCGCGTAGAACTCCACCGAGTACAGGCGGCCCAGAACGGGGGTGTCCGGGTCGGGCAGATCGACGATGACCGCGTCGAAGCCGGTGGGCGGCACGGCGCCGGGCGGCGGGTCACGCAGCCACCTCATCGCGTCGGCGATCACCACGTCGACGCGCGGATCGTCAAGTGCGCCGGCGTTCGCGTCGCGCAGCGTGGTGCGCGCGACCTCGACCACCGCCGGGTCCAGTTCGACCTGCACGATGGTGTCGACGCCGGGTTGCCGCAGCAGTTCTCGGGCCGCGAGCCCGTCGCCACCGCCGAGCACCAGCGCTGACGACGCCCCGTCGGCCAGCGCGGGATACACCAGGCTCTCCGTGTACCGGTATTCGTCGCGAGTCGAGAACTGAAGTCCGCCATCGAGATACAGCCGCATATCCGCACCGCGGCGGGTCACCACGATCTCCTGATAGGGCGAACGCTCGAATGCGACGATCGGGTCGGCGTACAACCGTTGGCGGGTGGAGGTCTGGATGCCGTCGGCGCGCGCCAGCAGGGTGACCAACAGCGCGAGCGCCGCAGCCAGCACGGCGACCGACATCGCGAACTCGCGGGCGCTGACCAGGCCCCGCAGCAGGAACACCGCCACCACCGTGGCGGCCACCACGTTGATGACGCCGGTGGCGGCGGCGCCGCGGATCATGCCCAGTTGCGGCAACAGGATGAACGGCCAGAGCAGACCCCCGATCAGCGCGCCCAGATAGTCGGCGGCGTTGAGGTTGGCCAGCACCCGTCCGGTGTCGGCCGCGCCGGTGGTGCGGCCCCGCTGGAGCAGCGTCATCAGCAGCGGCACCTCGGCGCCGACCAGGCAACCGATCAGCACCGTGCCCACACCGAGTACCCACAGGGAACCGCCGACGAAAGCGAAGGCGACATAAAGCGCCGCGGCCGACAGCCCGCCGATGACCGCGAGCAGCGTCTCGACGGCGATGAATGTCACTGCGGCGCGGTGCAACAGCGGTTTGACCAGCAGGGCCCCGGCGCCCAGGGCAGCGACATAGCCGGCCACGATCAGCGACATCTCGACGATGCCGCCGCCGTGCAGGCTGGCCGACAGGGTCAGCAACGCCAGTTCGTAGACGATGCCGCAGGCCGCGCAGGCCGCCACGGCCGCGAGCAGCAGCGCGCGCCAGCGGCCGGCGGATCCGGTCAGGCGCGGAGGTGTCTGCTCGGTCGCCGTCATGACAGCGCCGCGGCGTTCACCCCTCCCACCGCCAGCAGCGTCACCGCGGTGGCGATCGCCGCGGGATGCAGTCGATCCTCGTTAATCAGATCCCGAAAGCGACCCGGCACCAACGCTTCCAGCACCACCAGCGCGAGGCCCTGCAGCGCCACCCCGACCAGGCCGTAGACCGCCGCGTCGACCAGGCCCTGGCCCAGTTCGTTGGAACTGCCGACGATCGCGGTCACCACCACGATCGCCAGCGCCGCGTACATACCGCAGGCCACCGCCACGGCGTTGGGTCGCCGCTCGACGAAGACCAACCGGCGCAGGCTTCCCGGGGTGAGCAGGTCGGCAAGCACGAAGCCGGCCACCAGCACGGCGGCGCCGACGACGAAGTACAGCAGCGCGGCGAGCACGTTCTGCGCCAGGCTTTCGGTGCTGATGGTGCCGAACTCGACGGCCGTTGCGTACATCGGATCTCCTTCGTGGATTGGCTGGGTTGGTCTCGGTGAGCCGTTACTTGCTGCCGCCCGGACCGCCGGGGCTGCCGCCCGCACCGCCCGACGGGGCTCCGGGATAAAAACCCGGCCCCAGGAAGATGAATCCGCCCCCGCTGTATCTGCTGCCGCGGACGTCTTCGGCGCGGATGGTGCACGGGCGGTCGCCGTCGGGTCCGACGATCACGATGTCGTCGTCGTAGCGCAGGTATTCGACACCGCGATCGGTCGCGCGGGCTTCGGGTCTGCTGTAGGCGGCCAGCCGGTCGGCGACCTCGGCGGGCGATCCGGTGCACTCGTAGCTGCTGGCTTCCGCGCCGTGCGAGTACGCGGCGTAGTTCTCGGCCACGTGGGTGCGAATGTCCTTGTTGATCATGGAGATTCCGCTGAACAGGCAGATCAGGCCCGCGACGGCCAGACCGCCGGCCAGCCAGAACAGGCTCACCCGGCTCACAGTCGCCACCGGCTGTTCGTGTAGACCACCGTTCCGCCGCCCGACGATTCGGGGTACAGGTGCCACGTCTGCCAACGCCACCCGGCGCCGACCACCTCGGCGGCCAACACGGTCAGCGCAAAGTCGTCGCCGGGAAACGCCGCGCCCAACCAACCGGGCTCGCGCTCGCAGCGGGTGCGCAACCGTGCCGCGAAACTGCCGAAGCGCGACGGGGTGAGCGCCGCGGTGCGCGAGTGCAGCCGGTACCCGGGTGCCACGGCACGCTCGGGCAGCTTGGAGGCGGCCCGTGCGGTGCACGAAACCTCTTCGGAAAAAAGCTCATTGGAGCCGGTGACGGTGACGACGTGGGAGGCGCCGAGCACGCCGAGCACCAACTCACCGCCGTCGGGATGGGACAGTCGGGCGCTCACCAGGGGAGTCGAGGCCTCAGCGTTGAGCGCCAGGCGCAGCCCGGCCCCGGACACATCGACCGCGTTGACGGCCAGTTGGTGCAGAGGCAACGATGCGTCCTAAGTGGTCGGTGGCGGCGCGGGATACACAGTGAGTTCGCCGGGCAGCACCGGCTTTCCCACCGACACCTCCCAGGGCATGTCGGGCGCCCATCGTTCGAAGCCGAGCAGGCTCGTCTCGTTCTCGGCGGTGTAGTCGACGAACTCCATCTCGCCGCCGGCGGGCAGACCCGTGGTGCCTTCGGTGGTGTAAGAGGCGCGGCCGCGTTCGGTCTCGCGGTAGTTCACCCCGTCCACCGCCACGGCGCCTTCGGGCCGCAACGCGGGATCGCTGCGCCGCTGCCACATCACCAGTTCGAGGCGCCCCTCATCCTCCTCGACGCTCAGCCACAGCGGTTCGGATCCGCCCTCGAGGAGGTGTTCCCACCAGACGAACGGCCCCTGCCGCAACGTGACCGATCCGCGCACGACGTAGTCGATGCCGCCGTGGGCCACGATCGCGCCCGGTCCGAGTTGGCGCGGACCGAACTGCGGCATGGTGGCGGCGAACTTGAGCGGATCGTGGCGCTGCGCAGGAGGTTCGGGACGTTTCGGTCGGCGCAACGCGACCACCAGGACGACGATCGCCGCCGCGAGCAAGACGATGGCGAGCAGGATCAACAGGATGTCCACGCGGGGCCTTCCGTACAGCGTGCCGGGGCGATGTGGTCGTACGCCAACCGTAACAGCCGCGAGGCGGGGAAATTCAGCGCAGAAGTGTGGCGACGATGCCGGACAGATAGCCCAGCCGGGCCACCTCGGAGGGCCGGAATTGCGGGCCGCCTGGGCGGGCCAGGACCAGCGCGGTGCGGGGGTTGCCGAGGGGTGCCGCGGCCAGCGTGGTGTCCATATCGCGCCACAGTTGGGGCACCCAGTCGGCCTCGGCGTCCAACGCCTGGGCGTACTCGATCGGCAGCCACGGCGTTTCGGCGGTCTGGGTTTCGGGGGCGCCCGCGCTGCCGGCCACGCGTTGGGGACCCGACTCGGTCAACCGCAGCACGCTGCACCATCCGACCCGCAGCACCCGCGGCGCCCCGTCGACGAGCGCCTGCAGTTTGGCGCTCTTGGTGGTCGCCGCGGCGACCTGGTCGATCAACTCGAGTTCGCGGTGCGCCTCGAGCAGCCCGGTGTGCGGGCGGATGGAGTCGACGTACACACCGGTGAGCTGTTCGGCGGCGGTGATGAGCATGTCGGGCATCGCACCGGCGGGAAGCTCGACCACCAGATCGTCGATCGCGTATCCACCGGCGCGTTCCACCACGTCCAGCGACAGGATGTCGGCGCCCACCTCGCCGAGCGCGACCGCCAGTGAGCCGAGGCTGCCCGGTCGGTCCTCCAACTGGACCCGCAGCAGATAGGAACGCACGCGCAACACTGTCGCACAGCGGCCGTCGGACAGCAGCGCGAGCGCCGCTGTGGCGGTGACTAGGGTTGACGGCGTGTCAAAGATCTCCCGCGACGAGGTAGCCCAACTGGCGCGGCTGGCCCGCCTCGCCCTGACCGAGGACGAGCTCACCGGCTTCGCCGGTCAGTTGGAGGCGATCCTGAACCATGTGAGCCAGATCCAGGCCGTCGACGTCACCGGTGTCGACCCGACCGGCAACCCGCTGACCGACGTCAACGTGTTCCGTCCCGACCGGGTGCAGCGGTCGCTGTCCCAGGAGGAGGCGCTGGCGCAGGCGCCCAAGGCCGTCGACGGCCGGTTCGCCGTGCCGCGGATTCTGGGGGAGGCGCAATGAGCGACCTCATCCGCTTCGACGCGGCGACGCTGGCCGAAAAGATTGCCGCCAGGGAGGTGTCGTCGGCCGAGGTCACCCGCGCCTTTCTGGATCAGATCGCCGCGACCGACGACCGCTACCACGCGTTTTTGCACGTCGCGGAGCACCGCGCGGTGGCGGCCGCGGCGACGGTCGACGCCGCGGTGGCCGCGGGCGAGGACCTGCCGTCGCCGCTGGCCGGCGTGCCGGTGGCGCTCAAGGACGTGTTCACCACCGTCGACATGCCCACCACCTGCGGGTCGAAGATCCTCGAGGGCTGGATGTCGCCCTACGACGCCACGGTCACCGTGCGGTTGCGCGCGGCGGGCATCCCGATTCTGGGCAAGACCAACATGGACGAGTTCGCGATGGGCTCGTCGACGGAGAACTCCGCCTACGGGCCGACCCGCAACCCGTGGGACGTCGAACGCGTGCCGGGAGGCTCGGGCGGGGGCAGTGCCGCCGCGCTGGCGGCTTTCCAGGCGCCGCTGGCCATCGGCACCGACACCGGCGGCTCGATTCGCCAGCCCGCGGCGCTGACCGCCACCGTCGGGGTCAAACCGACCTACGGCACGGTGTCGCGCTACGGGTTGGTGGCGTGCGCGTCGTCGCTGGACCAGGGCGGGCCGTGTGCGCGCACCGTGCTCGACACCGCCCTGCTACATCAAATCATCGCGGGGCACGACGCCAAGGATTCGACCTCGCTGGGCGCCCAGGTGCCCGATCTGGTCGCCGCGGCCAGGGCCGGGGCGACCGGCGATCTGGCGGGCGTGAAGATCGGCGTGGTCAAGCAACTGCGCGGGGACGGCTATCAGCCCGGTGTGCTGGAGTCGTTCCGCGCCGCGGTGGATCAGTTGACCGCGCTGGGCGCCGAGGTCAGTGAAGTGGACTGCCCGCACTTCGAGTACGCGTTGTCCGCCTACTACGTGATCCTGCCGTCGGAGGTGTCCAGCAACCTGGCCAAGTTCGACGCGATGCGCTACGGGCTGCGCGTCGGCGACGACGGCACGCGCAGCGCAGAAGAAGTGATGGCCCTGACTCGCGCCGCCGGGTTCGGCCCGGAAGTCAAGCGCCGCATCATGATTGGCACATATGCACTGTCGTCAGGGTATTACGACGCCTATTACAACCAGGCGCAGAAGGTGCGTACGTTGATCGCCCGCGACCTCGACGCGGCATATGAGAAGGTCGACGTGTTGATCTCGCCGGCGACTCCGACCACGGCATTTCCGTTGGGGGAGAAGGTCGATGATCCGCTGACCATGTACCTGTTCGACCTGTGCACACTGCCGCTGAACCTGGCGGGCCACTGCGGGATGTCGGTGCCCTCGGGTCTGTCCCCCGAGAACAACCTGCCGGTGGGGCTGCAGATCATGGCGCCGGCGCTGGCCGACGACCGGCTCTACCGGGTCGGCGCGGCCTACGAGGCGGCGCGCGGACCGCTGCCGTCGGCGGTGTAGCCGCTGGACTGCTCGCGTCGGCAGGGGGCAGCGGGCAAGATGGACGTCATGCGTATCGGAGTGTTGACCGGTGGGGGCGACTGTCCGGGGCTGAACGCGGTGATCCGGGCGGTGGTCCGCACCTGTGACATGCGGTACGGCTCGTCGGTGGTCGGGTTTCAGGACGGCTGGCGGGGGCTGCTGGAGAACCGTCGCATCCAGTTGGCCAACGACGACCGCAACGACCGACTGCTGGCCAAGGGCGGCACGGTGCTGGGCACTGCTCGGGTGCATCCGGAGAAACTGCGCGCCGGACTCGACCAGATCAAGCAGACCCTCGACGACAACGGCATCGACGTGTTGATCCCCATCGGCGGCGAGGGCACGCTGACCGCCGCGCACTGGCTGTCCGAGGAGAATGTGCCCGTCGTCGGGGTGCCCAAGACCATCGACAACGACATCGACTGCACCGATGTGACGTTCGGCCACGACACCGCGCTGACCGTGGCCAGCGACGCCATCGATCGCCTGCACAGCACCGCCGAATCGCATCAGCGGGTGATGTTGGTGGAGGTGATGGGCCGCCACGCCGGCTGGATCGCGCTGAACGCGGGCCTTGCCTCCGGGGCGCACATGACCTTGATCCCCGAGCAGCCGTTCGACGTCGAAGAGGTGTGTCGGCTGATCAAAGGACGGTTCGTCCGGGGTGATTCGCACTTCATCTGTGTGGTGGCCGAGGGCGCCAAACCCGCCGAGGGCTCGATGCAGTTGCGTGAGGGCGGGCTCGACGAGTTCGGCCACGAGCGCTTCACCGGCGTCGCTGCGCAACTCGGGCTCGAGGTGGAGAAGCGCACCAACAAGGAAGTGCGGGTCACGGTTCTCGGGCACGTGCAGCGCGGCGGCACGCCGACCCCGTTCGACCGCGTACTGGCCACCCGTTTCGGGGTCAACGCCGCCGACGCCGCCCACGCCGGCGAGTACGGGATGATGGTCTCGCTGCGCGGGCAGGACATCGGCCGGGTGTCGCTGGCCGACGCCACCCGCCAACTCAAGCTGGTGCCGCAGAGCCGCTACGACGACGCCGCCGAGTTCTTCGGCTGATCACATCGTCGGCATCGCGAGTGTGAGCACCGCGATGTTGAGCACCAGAAACGCGATGGCCGAAACGAACTGCGGGCCGTAGTCGCCGGCGAGGACATGGGTGTAGACCGCGCACACGAAAAACAGGACGAGGCCAACCGCCGCGGCGACACCGAGCGGGTGAATCAGCAATCCGGCGGCAAGTCCGGCCGCGCCAACGGTTTTCAGCGTTCCGATCGGAAAACTCAGCCATGACGCCGGAACCCCCGCTTTAGCCATGCCGGCGAGGATCGGCTGAAAGTGGGCGAGTGCTGCCAGTCCCGAGAAGGCATTGGCTGCGATGGCAACGAGCGTCACCGTGACGTATGCGGTGGTCATGTCCGCTCCTCGGATAGTCACGTGCAGATGATTGTCACAATAAGTGATTATCACTTGCAGTGCTAGAGTTGGCGGGGTGAGCCACTTGACCGGCATCGCCGAGTTGCATCGTCGGATCCCGTTTCTGCTGTCTCAGCTGGGCGCGCACGTCGCCGAGGATTTTCTGCGTCGGCTTGCGCCCTACGGAGTTCAGCCACGCGCTTACGCGGTGCTCCAGGCGTTGACCGAGGAGGACGGGCAGTCGCAGCGGCGGTTGTCCGAACGGCTGGGCATTCACCGCAACGTGATGGTGACCATGGTCGACAAGCTGGAGCGGCAAGGGCTCGTCAAGCGGATGCCGCATCCGGCCGATCGGCGGGCGTTCGCCGTGACGCTCACCGAGCGTGCTCGTGAACTGATGCCGGCGCTGGACGCGGAGGTCAGCGCGCAGGAGGACGACATCACCGCGGGCCTCACCAGCACCGAGCGCGAAGGAATGTTGACCTACCTGCAACGGGTTTCTGCCCAGGCCGGGCTCATCCCCGGTGTTCACCCGAAGTTGGGCTGAGGACCCCCAACTAGACTCGGTGCCATGACCGTCGCCTCCGCCTCTGACCTGATCGACTACGACGACGTCATCGCCCGCTACGAGCCGGTGCTCGGACTGGAGGTGCACGTCGAACTGTCCACGGCCACCAAGATGTTCTGCGGGTGTGCCAACAGCTTCGGCGCCGAGCCCAACACCCAGGTGTGCCCGGTGTGCCTCGGACTTCCCGGCGCGCTGCCGGTGATCAACGAGGCCGCGGTGGAGTCGGCCATCCGTATCGGCCTGGCACTCAATTGCGAGATCGTGCCCTGGTGCCGATTCGCCAGAAAGAACTATTTCTATCCGGACATGCCGAAGAACTACCAGATCTCGCAGTACGACGAGCCGATCGCGATCAACGGTCACCTCGAGGTTCCGCTCGACGACGGCACCACCTGGCGCGTCGAGATCGAGCGGGCTCACATGGAGGAAGACACCGGCAAGCTCACCCACCTCGGCAGTGAGACCGGCCGCATCGAGGGCGCGACGACCTCGCTGATCGACTACAACCGCTCGGGTGTGCCGCTGATCGAGATCGTCACCAAACCGATCGAGGGCACCGGAGCGCGGGCGCCCGAGATCGCCCGTGCCTACGTCACCGCGCTGCGAGATCTGTTGCGCGGTCTGGGCGTATCCGATGTGCGCATGGACCAGGGGTCGATGCGCTGTGACAGCAACGTCTCGCTCAAGCCGATCGGCCAGAGGGAGTTCGGCACCCGGACCGAGACCAAGAACGTCAACTCTCTGAAGAGCGTCGAGGTGGCGGTCCGGTACGAGATGCGCCGCCAGGCAGCAGTTCTCGACGCGGGCGGCCATGTGTTACAGGAGACCCGGCACTTCCACGAAGACGGCTACACCTCACCGGGTCGCAGCAAGGAAACCGCCGAGGACTACCGTTACTTCGTCGAACCGGACCTCGAACCGGTGGCACCCGATGCCGAATGGGTTGAGCGGCTTCGCAAGACGATTCCCGAGCTGCCGTGGGTGCTGCGCAAACGCATCCAGCAGGACTGGGGGATCTCCGACGAGGTGATGCGCGACCTGGTCAACGCGGGCGCGGTCGAACTGGTCGCGGCCACGGTCGCCGAAGGCGCATCCAGCGAAGCGGCGCGGTCTTGGTGGGGCAACTTCCTGGTGCAGAAGGCCAATGAAAATGGGGTAGAACTCGACGCGTTGCCGATCAGTCCGGCCCAGGTCGCCGCCGTCATCAAGCTCGTCGAGGGCGGGCAGTTGTCTCACAAGCTGGCCCGACAGGTCGTCGAGGGGGTGCTCGCCGGCGAGGGCGAACCCGAGCAGGTCATGAAGGAGCGCGGCCTGGAGGTGGTGCGCGACGACTCGGCACTGCAGGCCGCGGTCGACGAGGCGCTGGCCGCCAACCCCGACATCGTCGAGAAGATCCGCGGCGGCAAGGTGCAGGCCGCGGGGGCGATCGTCGGCGCGGTGATGAAAGCCACCAAGGGGCAGGCCGACGCCGCCCGGGTGCGGGAGTTGGTCCTGGAAGCCTGTAGCTAGGGCAGTCGTCTAGCCAGTGCCGATGCCCAGTGCGGTGCGCGCGAACTGCTCGAGGCGATCACGCGGGTAGGTGTCGGGATCGGAGGCGGCCAACCGGCCCAGCATCTCGGCGAACGAGAGCATGGTGTGGCCGAGCAGCACCGGGTCCAGGTCGGCCAGCCGGGGGTCCAGCGCGATACCGGCCTTGGCGAGTTGTTCGGCCTGCTCCAGGATCGCCGACCGGGCCCGACGCAGATCGTGGCGATATTCGCGGGGAGCGCTGTCAGGCAGCGTGAGGATCAGCCGCCAGCGGGTCGGATTGGCCAGCACCCCCTCCAGAAACGCCGAGATGGTGGCCGCGTAGGCACCGGTGGGCCCGAGCACCGTCAAATCGTCGGGCATGGCCGCGCGCACCTGGGCCACCCCACGTTGATGTTCGCGACTCAGCAACGTCGCTACCAGCTCCGCACGCGTCCGAAACACCGTGTACAACACCGGTTTTCCGACCCCAGCAGCATCCGCGACCGCCTCCATGCTCAGCTCGTGCAGCTGGTTTTCGGCCAACACCGTCATCGCGGCGTCCAGCAACTGCTCGCGACGCTGTTCGGGCGGCAGGCGCGGCGCGTACTTGCGCCGGGCGGGGCGTGGACCGGTCATCCCGCCAATATTACGCCCCTGTTGTATTGGCGTCCGGCAATTGCTACGGTGGCGTTCTATTGCCGCGAATCCGGAGGTACCCATGGCGCAGCAGATGTCGATACGGCGCGACGACTACGGCTTTTTCGGCCCCGGCTCGCCCAGTTGGGCGGTGTGGGCCGCCCCGACGGCGCTGATCGGGTTCCAGCGTGCGGTGGTGCTCGAGCACTTCGACCCGTTCCTGGCGGCCGCGGTGGCCGACAGCGCGGGCATCTACACCGATCCGCACGGGCGACTTGACCGCACGCTGGCGTACTTCCTGACCGTCGCGGTGGCCGACGGGCGCACCGCCGTCGGCGTGGCCGACGCGTTGATGCGGGTGCACGCCAAAGTCAAGGGCATCGAACCCATCACCGGCTCGCGCTACAGCGCGAACAATCCGGACTCTCAGCGGTGGATCCACATCACCGGCTGGCACTCGGTGCTCAAGTGCTATGAGCGGTACGGACCCGGCCCGCTGACGGCAGCGGAAGAGGCGCGGTACTGGGCCGAGTCGCGTATCGCCGCGGAACTGCAAACCTGCCGACCCGGCGACGTGCCGTCGTCCCGGGACGAGGTGAGGCAGTACTTCGCCGACGTCCGGCCCACGTTGTGCACGTCCGAGCATGCGGACCGGGCGATGGACTACCTGCTGCACACGCCGCGCGATCGTGGGCTGCGACTGTGGGCGGGCAGTCGGGTGTTGGCGCCCGCCGCGATCGCCACCCTGCCGATGTGGATGCGCCGGATGGGTAACTTCGACCAACCGGCCGCCGTGGACGCCGCGCTGACCCCGATCGCGCGGGCATGGGTGAAGGCCTTGTCGGCGGGCAACTTTCGCCCGATGCTGGCCGTCGCGCGTCGCATCGCGCCCGCGACCGCGGAGGTGCTCGCCGCCCATTTGACCGCCGGCCCGCCGGCCCGGGAGCGCACCGTCACCCCTGCCGAGGTGCGCGAGCGACTGGTCGCCCCCGCGTAGTCACCCCGGGGCGAGGACGGTCAGGGCCTCCCATGCCGCGATCGCCGATTCGGCGATGGCCGACAGTTTGGCCCCGTCGGCGCCGTCGCGCGCCTGGATCGCCATGCCGTGATTGACGGTGTTGTAGAACGCGGCGAGGGCCGTCGCGTCGGTCCCGGCGGGCACGTCACCGTCGGCGATACCGCGCCGGATGCGCTCGCGAAAGTCGTGCTCGAGTGCCATGCGCCACTCGGCGAGATGTTCGTGGACGGTCTGGGCGCGATCGGTGATGGCCGCGAGCACGATCATGCAGCCCAAGGGTCTGCCCGGCCCGGCGAATGCGGAAGCTGCCCGCGGGCAACGGCTACGCGGCCTGGGTGGGGATCGGCGTCGTCGATGTGGCGGTCGCCGGCATGGTGCTGTTCGGCGAGGCCGTGACGCCCGCGCGGGCGTTGTGCCTGTCGATCATCGTGCTCGGCGTCGTTGGCCTGCGCCTGGTGGACGGGTAGCGCGACGATCAGGTCTTGTCCGCGTCGCTGCGCGGGAAACCGCCGCCCTGCGGGAAGAGCGGGAACACGACATCGTCGAGCTTCTCGGCGTCACCCATCGTCTTGTTGACCGTGGCGCCCCAGATGTTGGTGTCCGGAGACACCGCCAACGCCCAGGCGTGGCCGTGGGTGTCCTGGCGCACCACCTCGGGATCGCCGGTGACCGCGCCGGTGGCGGTGTCCATCCGGACCGCCACGGTCTGCTTGGTGTTGACGAGGTTCACCAGCACGGTGCCGTCGAGCGCCGCGCAGCCCGCCACGCCGGGACGGTCGGGCCAGGTCCACACCGTCGACACCGAGGAGTCCTTGGCGATGCGCTGAAGCCGGTCCCCGGTGGGCGTGCGGTCGGTGACATAGAGGGAATCGTCGGCCGGGTCGCGACACATGCCGCCGGCCGAGCCCATCCCCGACAACGCGGTGGTGGTCGGGGCCTGGTCGACCGTCGTCGGCTGCTCGATGCGCAGCACTTTGCCCGCCAGCGAACTCGGGTCGGCCGCCTGTGCCGGGTCGCCCGCGTCGCCGGTGAACACCAGCAGGGTGGTCGGGCTGCTGAACACCAATGCGCCGGTGTTGCCCGTGGCGCTCTTCGGGATTCCGGTGAGGATCGGTTTGGGGACATCGCCGTCGGCGACGCGCACGACCTGGTTGTCGGTCGGCGTGCTGATGTAGGCGTACATCAGCCGGTCCTGCGCATAGGTCGGCGACAACACGATGTCCATCAGCCCGCCGTCGCCGGCCGCGTCCACCGGGATCACGGTCTTGACCTTGGGTTCTGCCCGGACCGACACCTCCTTGACGGTGCCCGTGGTGCGTTCGGCCACTAGCGCCGACTGGCTGTCGGGCAGCATGATCAGCCCGCTGGTGCTCTCCAGACACCCCTGCATGACGCCCGGTGCCGGGCACTCCTTGGGGAAGGGCTTGGGCGGCAGCGGCGGCGGAGGCGGCGGTGTCGACTCCGGCCCCGGCCGCAGCTCGGGTTCGGTGGTGAACGGCTGAGACTGCAGATCGTCGAACTGGGCGCAACCCGAGCCGACCAGCAACGCCGCGCAGACCACGACGAACACCCCACGCATCGACCTGCGCACACCCATGCGAGCCAGGTTACGGATCATCCTGCGGTCCGCGCCACGCCCACCCCGCGCGCGAGCACCGCGAATAGGTGCCGAAAGCGCCGCGCCAATCCGGCGTTCACCGATGACTAGCACTTACCCTGGCAGGCGTGACCAGTCAACCCCATGACCCACGCGCCTGGCAGCGGCCCGACGACGCGGCTGGGCGGCCGGTGTCGGCAAGCCTGGTCGATCCCGAAGACGACCTGCCCTCGGCGAACTACGCGGGCGACTTCGAGACCACCGCGATCCCGCACTACGACTCGGCGGCGTCGGCCCCGGTCAATCCGGGATTCGGGCTGCTCAACGAACCCGAACCGCTGCCGTATGTGCAACCGGGCGGCAGGCACGCGATGGCCGGGGTGTCGCCGTATGCGGCGGAACCGACCGAGATCGGCCCGGACGCCGCCCCGGACCGCGCGGGCCGGCGCGGCACCCAGGACCTGGGCCTACTGGTGCTGCGGGTGGCGGTGGGCGCGATCCTGATCGCGCACGGACTGCAAAAGGCGTTCGGTCTGTGGGGCGGCCCCGGCCTGGACGGGTGGCAGAAGTCGCTGGAGTCGATGGGCTTTGACTACGCCGGCATCGTGACCTACGTCGCCACCGGCGGTCAGATCGCCGCGGGTGTGCTGCTGGTGCTCGGCCTGTTCACCCCGGTCGCGGCCGCAGGCGCGTTGGCGTATCTGGTGACCGGACTGCTGGCCGAGGCGATGACCGCCCACGAAGAGGCCCGGCTGTCGGCGTTTCTCACCGACGGGCACGAATACAAGGTCTTTCTGGTGTGCGCGGTGGCCGCCCTGATCCTCACCGGCCCCGGCCGGTACGGGTTCGACGCCGGACGTGGGTGGGCCCGGCGCCCGTTCGTCGGCTCGTTCATCGCGCTGGTGCTGGGCGTGGGGGCCGGCGTCGCGGTGTGGGTGCTGCTCAACGGCGGCAACCCGCTGGGGTGACCGCCTAACCCCGGTCGTAGGGGTCGGGCACCCGCCCGCCGCTGGCCTCGGTGAGCAGCGGCAGCGTCGCGAACGTCACCGCGGGCAACCGCAGCCGTCTGCCGTCCTTGAGTTGGGCCGACGCCCACGATTTCTCGAACCGCAGACCGGCGACGTCGTCCCATCGCACGGTCTCGCTGCCGAGCAGCGAGCGCGCCGTCACGGTGTCGCGGTCGACCACCGTGCGGTACCGGACGACGAGCAGCGAGAGCACCACCGGGATCGCGAGCAGCATCGCCGCCCACGGCGGACCGGCCAGCACCAGCGACAGCAGACCGAGCGCGATGAACCCGACCGCGAAGTGGGCCATCGGGGAGATTCTGATGACGACAGGGGCCTGGTCGGTGTCCGCGCTCACCGGGCCATCTTCGCATCGGGCCGGTCGGCACCGGCAATTTGACCTGTGACCAGTGCAGAGGCTACCGTCGATGGCTATGCAGGCCCCGGGATTGCTCGTAGTAATTGGGAAGCGCGTTGATGCCGCGCTTGCCCTCTGCCGGGCATAGCCACCAGCATCAACGCGCGACCCTCGTCCAGCAGCCCAGCTGACGGGGGTTTTTTCTTGCCCGACCACCGATTTGAGACCCTAGAAGCGAAATCCGGACCCGGATTGAGAGATAGAGAGACATCGTGAGCGCACCCACCACGCGATCACCTGGACGGCCGGCGACCGTGCCGAACGGGGAATCCTCCGCGCCCGCCGCGCAACCCACACCGAAGCGCGTCGCGCCGGAGGAACTCACCGGCGCGCAGGCGGTGATCCGGTCGTTGGAAGAACTCGACGTCGACGTGGTTTTCGGCATCCCGGGCGGCGCGGTGTTGCCTGTCTACGATCCGTTGTTCGACTCGCAGAAGCTGCGGCACGTGCTGGTCCGTCACGAACAGGGCGCCGGCCACGCCGCCAGCGGATACGCGCACGCCACCGGAAAGGTCGGGGTGTGCATGGCCACCTCCGGTCCCGGCGCGACGAACCTGGTCACCCCGCTGGCCGACGCGCACATGGACTCGATCCCGGTGGTCGCGATCACCGGTCAGGTGGGCCGCGGCCTGATCGGCACCGACGCGTTCCAGGAAGCCGACATCTCCGGCATCACGATGCCGATCACCAAACACAACTTCCTGGTGCGCAGGGGCGACGACATCGCCCGCGTCATGGCCGAGGCGTTTCACATCGCGTCGTCCGGTCGCCCGGGCCCGGTGCTGGTCGACATCCCCAAGGACGTACTGCAGGGGCCGTGCACGTTCAGTTGGCCGCCGCAGATGGACCTGCCCGGCTACAAGCCGAACACCAAACCGCACAACCGCCAGATCCGCGAGGCGGCCAAGCTGATCGCCGCAGCCCGCAAGCCGGTGCTCTACGTCGGCGGCGGCGTGATCCGTGGTGAGGCCACCGCCGAACTGCGCGAACTGGCCGAGGCCACCGGCATCCCGGTGGTCACCACGCTGATGGCCCGCGGAGCCTTCCCCGACAGCCATCCGCAGAACATGGGCATGCCCGGCATGCACGGCACCGTCGCCGCGGTGGCCGCACTGCAGCGCAGCGATCTGCTGATCGCGTTGGGCACCCGGTTCGACGACCGGGTGACCGGCAAACTGGACTCGTTTGCGCCCGAGGCCAAGGTCATCCATGCCGACATCGACCCGGCCGAGATCGGCAAGAACCGCCACGCCGACGTGCCGATCGTGGGCGACGTCAAGGCCGTGATCACCGACCTGCTCGCGGCGCTGCGCCGCGACGGCATCGCCGAGTCGATCACCATCGACAACTGGTGGGATTACCTGCGCGGCGTGCAGAGCACCTATCCGTTGAGCTACGGCCCGCAGAGCGACGGCAGCCTGAGCCCCGAGTACGTCATCGAGACGCTGGGCAAGATGGCCGGGCCCGACGCGATCTACGTCGCCGGGGTGGGCCAGCACCAGATGTGGGCGGCGCAGTTCATCTCCTACGAAAAACCCAAGACCTGGCTGAACTCCGGCGGTCTGGGCACCATGGGCTTCGCGGTGCCCGCCGCGATGGGCGCCAAGTTCGCCCGCCCCGATGCCGAGGTCTGGGCCATCGACGGCGACGGCTGCTTCCAGATGACCAACCAGGAGTTGGCCACCTGTGCGGTCGAGGGCGCACCGATCAAGGTCGCGGTGATCAACAACGGCAATCTCGGCATGGTGCGCCAGTGGCAGACCCTCTTCTACGAAGAGCGGTACAGCCAAACCGATCTGGCCACCCACTCGCGGCGAATCCCGGATTTCGTCAAGCTGGCCGAAGCGCTGGGTTGCGTCGGATTGCGTTGCGAGCGTGCCGAAGACGTCGAGGACGTCATCCGGCAGGCCAGGGAGATCAACGACCGGCCGGTGGTGATCGACTTCGTCGTCGGCGCCGACGCCCAGGTGTGGCCGATGGTGGCCGCGGGCACCGGCAACGACGAGATCATGGCGGCGCGCGGCATCCGCCCGCTGTTCGACGATCCAGAAGAGGGGCATGCCTGATGGCGACCAATGGATCGACGCCGACGCATACGCTGTCGGTGCTCGTCGAGGACAAGCCGGGTGTGCTGGCGCGGGTCGCGTCACTGTTCTCCCGGCGCGGTTACAACATCGAGTCGCTGGCGGTCGGGGCGACCGAACAGAAGAACATGTCGCGGATGACCATCGTGGTCAACGTCGAGGAATCTCCGCTCGAACAGATCACCAAGCAGCTCAACAAGCTGGTGAACGTGATCAAGATCGTCGAGCAGGAGGAGGACAACTCGGTGGCCCGCGAGTTGGCCCTGATCAAGGTGCGCACCGACGCGACCACCCGCGGTCAGGTCATCGAGGCGGTGAACCTGTTCCGCGCCAAGGTTATCGACGTCTCCACCGAGTCGCTGACCATCGAGGCGACCGGCACTCCCGACAAGCTGGAAGCTCTGCTACGGGTGCTCGAGCCGTTCGGGATCCGCGAACTCGTGCAGTCCGGCGTGGTGTCGCTGTCCCGCGGGCCGCGAAGTATCGGCACCGTCAAGTAGCCCGAAATATCAGTCAAACAGTTTGAACAGTAAGGAAAAAGCACAGTGGCAGTTGAGATGTTCTACGACGACGACGCGGACCTGACGATCATTCAGGGCCGCAAGGTCGGCGTCATCGGGTACGGCAGTCAGGGCCATGCGCACTCGCTGAGCCTTCGCGATTCGGGCGTCCAGGTGAAGGTCGGCCTCAAGGAGGGCTCGAAGTCGCGGGTCAAGGTCGCCGAGCAGGGCCTCGAGGTCGACACGCCCGCCGAGGTCGCCAAGTGGGCCGACCTCATCATGCTGTTGGCGCCCGACACCGCGCAGGCCGAGATCTTCAAGAACGACATCGAGCCCAACCTCACCGACGGCAACGCGCTGTTCTTCGGCCACGGCCTCAACATCCACTTCGACCTGATCAAGCCGCCCGCCAACGTCACCATCGGCATGGTGGCGCCGAAGGGGCCGGGCCATCTGGTGCGGCGCCAGTTCGTCGACGGCAAGGGCGTGCCCTGCCTGATCGCGGTCGACCAGGACCCCAAGGGTGAGGGCCAGGCGCTGGCCCTGTCGTACGCGAAGGCCATCGGCGGCGCCCGCGCCGGCGTGATCAAGACGACCTTCAAGGACGAGACCGAAACCGACCTGTTCGGGGAGCAGGCCGTGTTGTGCGGCGGCACAGAGGAACTGGTCAAGACCGGCTTCGACGTGATGGTGGAGGCCGGCTACGCACCGGAGTTGGCCTACTTCGAGGTGCTGCACGAGCTCAAGCTGATCGTCGACCTGATGTACGAGGGCGGCATCGCGCGGATGAACTACTCGGTGTCCGACACCGCGGAGTTCGGCGGCTACCTGTCGGGGCCGCGGGTGATCGACGCCGACACCAAGAACCGGATGAAGCAGATCCTCGCCGAGATCCAGGACGGCACCTTCGTCAAGAAGCTCGTCGCCAACGTCGAGGGCGGCAACAAGGAACTCGAGCGGCTGCGTCAGCAGAACGCCGAACACCCGATCGAGGTCACCGGCAAGAAGCTGCGCGAGCTGATGAGCTGGGTCGACCGCCCGCTGACCGACACGGCATAACCCGCGATTCGGCGTGGCTGGTCGCGCTGGCCGCGACCGACCACGCCGAAATCACTCGGGTCAGGGCCGGCGCTCGTGTCCGGGGTGGCCCTCGGTGCGGCGCCGGTCCTTCATCTCCGACTCGAACACGTGACGGCGGCCCTGCTGGAGCTCGTCGCGCACTCGGCGCTCGTGGTCGCGAAACACCGACCAGTAGGTGTCGTCGAATTCCTCGACGATCTGAAACGTCCAGCGGCCGTAGAGCACGTTGCGACCCACGAGTTCGCGGGCGAGCCGGTCGGCCACCGAGCCGTGGCCGGCTTCGCGCAGCTTGTCGCAGGCCTCGCCGAGCAACAGATCGGCACGGCCCATCAGCTGATGAAACGAGTACAGCTCGCCGCGGGCGCGTTCGACCCACTCCAACGCCTCCGAGACGGCGCCGACGGCCTCCACCGTCGCATCGTCGAGCCCGTCGGGGCGCTCGTGTTCGTTCTTCTGCTGCTCAGTCATGATCGGTAGGTACCCACTTTGCGGCCGGGGCCGACCAACTCGGCTTATCCTGTCGGCGTTGACGAGACTTCCCACCTCTGAGCGTGAAGACGCGGACGAGCCGAAATTCACCGTCCGCGTGGTCGCCGACCGCCTCGGCGTGCCGACCGCGACGCTACGCAGCTGGAATCGGCGCTACGGGGTGGGGCCGTCCGCGCACCGGCCCGGCCGCCACCGCCTCTACAGCGAGAACGACATCTCGGCGGTGCGGCAGATGCACGAGTTGATCGTGCACGGCGCCAGCCCGCGCAGCGCGGCGAGAGCGGCGATCGACTCGGTGCGGCCGTCCCACGGCGACTACTCCACGTTGTTGGCCGCCGCGTTCGAACTCGACGTGGTGGCCGTCGGCCTGCTGCTGGACCGGCACCTGCGCCATTTCGGTGTGGTGGGCACGTGGGATCACGTGGTGCGCCCGGCGTTTGCGGCCATCGAGGCTCAGCAGGCCGACGGCGTGGGCTGCATCGACGTCGAGCATGCGCTGTCGTGGGCGGTGTCGCGAGCGCTGCACCGGATGCCGGTCGCGCCGGCCGCCGGGTCGATCGTGTTGGCCGCTACCGCAGGCGAAGCGCACACGCTGGCGCTGGAGGCGCTGCGCGCCGCGCTGGCCGAGCGGGGAGTGGGCGCGCTGATGCTGGGCGCCGACGTGCCGCCCGTCGCGTTGTTCGACGCGGTCCGCCGCAGCGAGCGACCGGTGAGCGTGATGCTGTGGTCGCAAACCTCACGCACCGCCGATGCGCACACGCTCGCCGCGGTGGCCGCCGACGCAGACGTGCTGGTCGGCGGTCCGGGTTGGGGCCCGGCGCCGGTGCAGAGGCGATCGCCGGCAACGCTGGGCGACGCGGTCGACCATTTTCTGGCGACTGCATCGGTTTCGCATCGATCAAGTTAGGCTGAGTGGGTATGTACACCAGGTGCACCCGATGACATCCGCCGATGAGTCCGTGGTCCTTCTCGACGAGGACGGCCGACACATCGGCAGCGCCGCCAAGACCGCCGTGCACCACGCGGCGACCCCGCTGCACCTGGGGTTCTCCTGCTACCTGTTCGACGACGCCGGCCGCGTGCTGTTGACCCGCCGGGCCCTCGGCAAGCGGACCTGGCCGGGCGTGTGGTCGAACTCGTTCTGTGGCCATCCGGCGCCCGGCGAACACGTCGACGACGCGGTGCGCCGCCGCGCCCGCCAGGAACTCGGTGTCGCGATCGGTGCCCCGACCTGCGTGCTGCCCGACTTCCGCTACCGCGCGGTGGCCGCCGACGGCACCGTGGAGAACGAGATCTGCCCGGTGTTCGTGGCGCGTCTCGACGAGCAGATCGACGCCGACCCGCGCGAGGTCATGGACTGGATGTGGGTGACCTGGGCGCAGCTGCGGTCGACGGCCGGCCTGCCGTGGTCGATCAGCCCATGGGCGATCCAACAGATCCCGCTGCTGGAGGCCGCTACTTGTTCGGGTCGTGGCCCCAATTCATCAGCGAGTAGCGCCACGCCGATTCGGTGACGTCGCCTGACGGGCGCTGTGCCAGATGGCGCCGGGCGTAGTTAACCACCTTGCGCATGTGCGCGTAGTCACCGCCGGATTTCTGTCCGACATCCTTGGATTGCGGTGTGTCCAACCATTTTTCGAGCTCACTCGCCGTCATGTTCACGGTGTCGCCGAATTCGTCATAGATGGCGGTGTCGTCGGCTGCGGTGTCGGACATGGGTTACTCGGCCTTTTCCAGCGCATCGGGTTTGTGCACCGCGTCGCGCCCGCTGTTGTCGCTGCGCACGCGGTACTGCGGATCCTCGGGGCTTGCGCGCACGGTGCGGCCCGCTGCTTCGGTGTCGCTGGTGATCTTCTCCTGCACGGTGCCGGTGACGGTGGTGCCGTGGGTTTTCCACCGCACCGCGTCGCCCTTGCTGAATTCCTCGGTCATCAGAGCCGGATACCCGACGTGCCGGCCGGAAAACGCCGATCAGGTCCGAGTCCGTAGGTGATACAGCCGCTCGGCGTAGGCCAGGTCGTCGCGCCACAACCGGGCCGCCGCACGGCGCATGAACGGGGTGATCAGCGCGGCGCCGCGCAGCGAGAACGCGAACCCGGGCCGGTCGGAATGGGCGATGACGGCCTCCACCACCGCGGTGCGCGGCAGCCCGTCGGGGCCGGGGCCCAGCGGCGTGGCGTGCGTCTCGACCACGCTGCCCGCGCCCTCCCCGTCGACGATCCGCATGACGATCGCGCGGGGTTCGGGGCTGGTGAACTCCGCCACCACCGGAACGCCCAGCCGCCCGATCCGGAACGTGACCGCGACGAGGAAGCGGTCGGCGTCGTCGTCCAGGTCGTCGTCGGGGGCCGGGGAGTCCAGCACCTCCAGCCGGGTGAACGAGTACGGGTGAAACCAGGAGCCGTGCCACGGATCGAGGCGATTGGCGATGACATCGCGAGGCTCGCAGGTCCCCACGAGTCGCGCCACCGCCGACAGCCGCGCACCCTGCGGGCGGCGGGGCAGCACGGGCCGGTCGGTCGCGGCTTCGCGGCCGACGGCGTCCAGACGCACCCACGCGAGCACCCCGTCGTCATACGCCGGGTACGCCCGCCAGCCGCGCACCCGGTCACCGTCGAAACGCAAACCGTGCCAGGGGCAGATCAGCACGCCGCAGTCCACGGTGCCGGTGGTCAGGTCGGCGCCCAGGTGGGGACAGGCTGCGGGCCCGATCGTCAGCGCGCCGTCCGGACCGCGCCAGGTGACCAGTTCCACGCCGCCGACCGACGCGGCGACCGGCCGTCGGGTGATCGTCTCGCTCGCGGCGAAGGCATACCAGTTTCCGCTCGGTCTGCGTTGAGAGCGGCGCAGCGCCGCATTGATCACCGCGGGGTCGGCGTCCTGGTAGGTGGGCCGCTGGCGCGCCCACGCGGTGCGCGGAAGCATTTGGAACGGCGACGTTTTCGCCAGCCGTGAGGTCACCTCGGTGATCACGCCCATGACTGCTGCCGCCTTTCGCGGGTGGCCAGGCCGCGCAGCAGCGCCGAGCGGCCCTGGGTGGGCACGCTGTGCAACTCGTGGCCGCGGATGCCGAAGCGCGACAACAACACGTTGGCCGCCGACCACCCGGTGGTGGCGGCGCGTTCCATCAGCGCGACGGGAAGATCGATTCGGATGCCGTCACCGGCGAGCACCAGCCCGTCGTGCGGCGTGGCCACGGTCGGCCGGTCGGCGAAATCCCCCGGCGCGAAGCGGGGACAGTCCTCGCGGCACAGCACCCGTTCGGCGACCACGTTCGCCTTGCGCGTCTCCGGATAAAGCTCGTGCAGTCGGGCCAGCAGGTCCTGCCGCACGCCGTCGGGACTGCCGGTGAGGGCATACGAGTGCAGTTCGACCACCGAGCCGCCGGTGCGACGCGACCAGTCGGCGGCCTCGCGCTCGTAGCGTTCGAGCACGCTGACATTGTCCAGCGGTGGCCGACCGCCCGTCCCGAGGAACGCGGCGCGGTCGGGTCGGGTGTGGCGGTCCAGCCAGAGTCGCTGCACGACGAACGGCGCCGCGGTGCGCAGCGCCGCGACCTTAGCTCGCCAGCCGGCCTCGCCGAGCCCGCCCGAGTTCGCCACAATCCGTTGTAGCGCGGCCACATCGGTGGCCAGCACCACCGCGTCGGCGATGTATTCGTCGCCGCCCGCGGTGCGCACTGTGAACCGCGGCCCGGTGCGCACCTCGGTCACCGGTGCGCCGGTGTGCACGCCAACCCCCTGTGACTCCAGATAGCATCGCAGCGGATTCCACAGGGCCACATCGAAATTCGCGTTTGCCACATCGAAGGCGAGTCCCTCGCTGGAGCCCAGGAAGTAGATGTGGAACATGGTGGCGAGCTCGGCGGCGGACAACTCTTCGGGTCGAGAGAAGAAGCTGCGGGAGAACACCTCGAACGCGAGGTGTCGTGCCGCCTCGGGGAAGTTGATGTCCCGCAGGAAGGTGTCGGCGTCGTGGTGGTCGAGGTCTCGGTAGATCTGCGGAACCGAGACGGCCGCAAGCGGCGCCGCGGCGCGGGCGTTGAGCCCGACCAGGTCGCGGAGTCGGAACGTGGGACTGCGCAACGCGAAAGCCATCGCGTTCCACGGCGGGTTTCGCGGCAGGCCCCGAAACGAGTCGCGCCTACCCTCGGCGTCGACGAGCGGATAGTCCGGCACCGGGGTCAGCATCCCCAGTGTGGGATCAGTGCGGCGCAACAGCTTTCGTAGGTTGTAGTACTGCCGGAAGAAGGCGTGAAACCCGCGATTCATCGCGACCGGCGTGTCGTCGTCGAGCCGTTCGGTCCAGCCGCCGACGCGCCCGCCCAGGTAGGATTCGCGCTCGAGGACGTCGACGGTGACGCCGCGTTCGGCCAGTCCGGTGGCGGCGGACAGGCCTGCGATGCCCGCGCCAACGACCACCACGTGCGGCCGGCCCGCCAGCGCACCCGCGTCCGGCGCTCCGGCGGGGGCGGGACGGGTGACGCGCCGCGGATCGCTCATCGAGGTGCCTCGGCGAGGAAGGTGTGCACGATGTTGCGTTGCCAGCCGGGCATGGTGGCACTGCGGATATCGGTGAACCCGTTGCGCTGCAGGCGGGTACGAAATTCGTCGACACCGTCGAACCGATTCACGCTGCGCCGCAGATAGCGGTAGAGCGACGCGTCGCCGCTGCGCAGCCGACCGCTCGGGATGATGACCGTCGCACACACCGCGTTCCACACCACGCGGGCCAACCGCGAGTCACGCACCGAGTAGTCGTGCACCGCCAGTGTGGCCCCCGGGGCCAACAGCGACAGAAACCTGCGCAACTGTGCGTCCGGGTCTGCCAGGTTGCGCACGAGGTAGGCGGCGAAGACGCCGTCGAACGGCCCGGCGACCCCGGCCTCGGCGAGATCTTCGATGCGGCTGTGCACGAACCGCACCCGCGCGGGCCACCGTTTGGTCCTCGCCTGGTCCAGCATGCCCGCCGAGCCGTCGACGGCGACGATCTCGGCGTGTGGCGCCGCCGCCAGCAGCGCCGCGGTCGACGCGCCGGTACCGCAGCCCGCATCGAGCAGGCGCAGGCCGCGCCCGGAGTCGGGCAGCCCCATGCGCTGCGCCGAGATCCGCAGGTGCGCGTGGTATCCCGGGTTCGCACCGACCAGGCTGTCGTAGGCGGACGCCCCGGCATCGAAGGCGGCGGGGATGTCGGCCGGTTCGCCGGTGTCTGCGCGCGTCACGGGCTCTGCCTCTGCGTCTCGCGCAGTCGTTGGCGTTCCCACAGCAGCAGCACCGCGGTCACCAGCGCCCAGCCGAACAGGAAGTCCTCGACGGGAATGTCGAACGGGAACCGGATTCCGCTGGTGTGCCGTTCGTCGTAGATCACGATCGGCGCGCTGAGTTTCGTCAACCAACCGTCGACGGGGACCTGAAAGGCCACCACGATGAGCATCGAGATCCAGTAGGCGGCTCGGCGGAACAACCCCGTGCGCAGCACCGCAAACTCCCACCCGATGACCGCGATCACCGCCAGCACCGCGGGCAGTGTGTAGCCCAACCCGGTCATGAGACGCGCTCCGATCGCGCGCGTGACCGTCGCAGCCAACCGAGCATCGTGTCGACGGCGTTGTAGGTCAGCAGCCCGCACAGCGGAATCACCACGAAGAACAACAGTTCCTCGATGGGCATGGGGATGCCGGGCACGTCGACCCCGGTCACATACCGCGGGTTGTAGGTCCATACGTCGGCGGTGATCGCGACGAGGTCCCAGACGACGAACACCGCGGCGACCGGGACGATGGCGGCCGCGGTGCGCCGAATCCGCCGGTACACGCCCGCGCCCAGCAATTCCAGTGGGGCGGTGATGGCCAGGCAGGCGGCGAGCACGATCAGGTAATGCCAGCGGTCCATCGTCACGCGCCCCGCGCCCGTGCGCACAGCGCCTTGAGCAGTCCGGCGCCGCCGACCCGGATGCGTCGCCCCGCGCCCACGGTGGCCCGCTGGCTGAACACCGCGAAGTCGATCTCCTCGATGCGGTCCAGGATCTCGGAGTACAACGTCAGGGCGGCGGCCACACACGGGCGCGACCGCGGCCGCAGATGGGAAATGCCCTGGCGGGCATAGTCATACACCCGTCTGTTGAGGGAATGCTGATCGGCCAGCGCCCGGCGGACCTTCTCGTCGGTGCGCTGGTTGGCGTGACACCACATCAGCCGATCCCGGTCGACGTCGTAGGCCGCCAACTCGTCGGCCGGTAGATAGACCCGGCCGCGCTGCAGGTCCTCGTCGACGTCGCGCAGGAAGTTGGTGAGTTGGAACGCCTTTCCGAGCGCCGCGGCGTACGGTGCGGCCTCGTCACGCGGTCCGACGGTGCCCAGCACCGGCAGCAACTGCAGACCGATCACCTCCGCGGAGCCGTACATGTAGCGGTTCAGCGCGGCCCGGTCCGGATAGTCGGTGACCGTCAGATCCATCCGCATCGACCCGAGGAAGTCGTCGAACAACTGCCAGGGGATGCCGTACCTGCGTGCGCAGTGCACGACCGCCGCCAGTGACGGATCGTCTTCGTCGTTGCCGCCCTGCACCAATCGGTCGAACAACCGCGTCGCGAGCCGCTGCAACCGGTCGGCACGCTCGGCCATGCTGACGACCGGGTCGAAATCGTCGAGGATGTCGTCGGCGCGCCTGGCGAACCCGTACAGCGCGTGCACGGCGGGCCGCTGCTCGGGCGCGAGCATCCGGGTGGCCAGGAAGAAGGTGCGGCCGTGTTCGGCGTTGATGGTGCGGCAGCGGCGATAGGCGTCGCGCAGGGCGGGGTCACGCACGCCCGCGGCGTCGAGTTCGGAACCGATCATGTTGGCACCACCTCGGTACGGGGCCGCCGTGTGGGCATTCCGGTGATCCGGTCGGCGGCCAGTCGGCCGGACATCAGGGCGGTCGGCACCCCGACGCCGGGCACCGTCGACGAACCGGCCAGTACCACGTTGGGGATACCGCGAACCGTGTTGGCCGGCCGGAACGGACCGGTCTGGGCGAAGGTGTGTGCCAGCGCGAACGGTGTGCCCGCCGCCATGCCCTGCCGCGCCCAGCCCGCCGGGTCGACGACGTGCAGGGTCTCGGCGTCCACCCCGGCCTGCGGTAGCCGGGCGGTGACGACGTCCAGCATCTGCTCGACGTAACTGGCGCCCGTTGACGACCAATCCACCTTGCCCACATCGAGATTGGGCGCCGGTGCCAGGACGTAGAGCAGATCGCGTCCGGCCGGCGCCAGGCTGGCGTCGCCGGCGGTGGGGCGGGTCACCAGCAGCGACGGGTCGGTCATCGACCGGCCGTCGTCGATGATGTCGGTGAACGTCTGCTCCCACGCCTCGCCGAACAGGATGGTGTGGTGGCCGACGGCGTGAGGGCCGGGTTCGACGGCGCGGCAGCCGATGTGGGCGACCACCGCCGACGGTGCCGGCCGAAGCCGAAGAACGCGCCGTGGCGTGCGGCCGAGCAGCCGGTAGGTGTCGGGCAGTTCGGTGGTCAGCACCACCGCGTCGGCCTCGATCCGCTCGCCGGATTCGGTGCCCACGGCGACCACCCGCCCGTGGCGGCGTTCGAGCGCGGTGACCGCGGAGTCGTAACGGAATTCGACGCCGGCATCGGTGGCCGCGGCGGCCAGCGCATCGGGCAGCGCGCGCATGCCGCCGCGCGGGAAGTAGACACCTGCGACGGTGTCCATGTAGGCGATGACGGCATAGACCGCCAGCGCCCGGTGCGGCGGCACACCGGCGTAGAGCGCCTGGAAGGTGAACACGCGGCGCAGTTTTTCGTCGGCGATGAACCGGCGCACCATCGTGTCCCACCGGCGGAAGCCGCCGATCGCCGCCAGGCGGGCCAGTTGCGGGGTGAGCAGCGACAGCGGGGAGTCGAAGTTCGACCCGATGAAACCGTCGAACTCGACCTGGTAGAGCTTGGTCAGCCAGGCCCGCAGGCGCAGATACCCGTCGGCCGCCGCGGCGCCCGCGAAGCGTTCGATCTCGGCGGCCATCGCGTCGCCGTCGCTGTGCACGTGCAGCGCGCTGCCGTCGGCGAACGACGCGCGGTAGGCGGGTTCCACGGCAACCAGGTCCAGCCGGTCGTGGGTGGATTCGCCGACCGCGGCGAAGGTGTCGTCGATGATGTCGGGCATCGTCAGCACCGTCGGCCCGGTGTCGAGCCGGTAGCCGTCGATGTCGAGTCGGCCGACGCGGCCGCCGGGATGCGCGCCGCGCTCCACGACGGTGACCGCGCGGCCCCGACCCGCCAGGTGCAGGGCGGCGGACAGCCCGGCCAGTCCGGCGCCGACGACCACCACCCGATCGGTGCTGCCCTCGACGGTGCGCATCACGCGGCCCGCTCGGTGCAGGCCGCGGCCATCTGCGTCAGCGCGGAGCGGGTCAGCGGTGTCAGCTCCGCGGCGTCGATCAGGTCGCGTGCCCGGTCCAGACGCGAATCAATCTGCGCCTCAACGAATTCCACGGCACCAGAGGCGACGATCAGGGTGCGCCAGCGGTCGACGTCGGCGGCGCCGAGGTTTCTGGCGCTCATCAGTTCGGTCAGCTGACGGCGCAGCGACGCGTCGGCCAGGTGATAGGCGGCCACCACCACGCTGGTGGCCTTGTGCTCGGCCAGATCGCTGCTCGCCGGTTTGCCGGTGACCGCGGGCGCACCGAAGATGCCCAGCACGTCGTCGCGCAGTTGGAACGCCTCACCCACCGCTTCGCCGTACCCCCCGATCAGCGAAAGGGTGTTCTGATCACATCCCGCCATCGCCGCCCCGATCTCCAGTGGCCTGCGCACGGTGTAGTTCCCCGATTTGCGCCGCAGCACGTCGAGCACCCGGTCCCAGGCCGGGAACTCGGCCGCGTCGTTGACGAGGTCGGCGAACTGCCCGACCGCGAGTTCGGTGCGCATGGCGTCGTATCGCGGCCACGCCCGCGCCAGCGCAGTGCTGTCCAGTCCGCTTTCGCGCAGCATCTGTTGTGCCCACACCAGACACAGGTCGCCGAGCAGCACGGCGGCCGACTCGCCGAAGCGCTCCGAGCGTCCCGCCAACATGCGTTCGCGGTGCCACTGCGCGAACGTGACGTGGGCCGCGGGGCGGCCGCGGCGCAGCGCCGCACCGTCCATCACGTCGTCCTGTAACAGCGCGAAGGCGTGCAGCAGTTCGAAACTGGCGGCGGCGCGCAGTGCGCACGGGTCGTCCTCGGCGCCGCACAACCAGCCCAGGTAGGTGAATGTCGAACGCACACACTTACCGCCGTCGACGAACCCGACGAGCACGTCGGCGGCGATGTCGACCCGGGCATCGGCCAGATCGACCGCGCACCGGTCGGCGACGAAATCGGTCACCGCGGCCAGTGCCGCTCGGCGAAAGCTTTCCCGCCAGGCGTCGAAGGAAGTGCTCAGCAACCTCGGCAGGTAATCAGCGCAATGGGCAGGCGCCGCGAACGCCAGCACCGGCGCACGCGTGGGTCCGTTGATGCCGCTCAACCGGCGCCCTTCCTCGGTCGGATGACGTCGGATCCGCCCAAAGCCGGATCTCTCGGATCTATCGGGGTTTACCCGGATCGGTCTTTCTCAATCCGGCACCACCAGCAGTACCCCGTCGACGCATCGGTTATGCATCGAAAAAGCGACGTGGGGTGGCTCAGGGGGAGACGCTGGGCGTCTTGTCGATGCCGAACTCGCGGCGCAGTACCGCGCGGGCGGCGTAGTAGCCCGACATTCCGTGCACACCACTACCGGGCGGGGTCGCCGACGAACACAGGTAGACCTGGGGAATCGGCGTGGTCCACGGCACCACGCGCGGAGTCGGGCCGACGAGTGCGTGAAAGAGCGTGTTGCCGCCGACGCCGATGTCGCCGCCGACCAGGTTGGCGTTGTGCTCGGCCAGCCGGGCCGCCGGGATCGACCGCGCGGCCACCACGATGTCGCGGAATCCGGGCGCAAACCGTTCGAAGATCTCGGTGATGGCCTCGGTCTGGTCGGCGGGTGATCCCGACGGCACATGTGCATACGTCCACAGCGGACGTCGTCCCGCAGAATCCACGCGTGCCGGATCGGCGAGATGAGGCAGCGCTGCCAGCACCATCGGCCACTGCGCGTGTCGTCCCGCCGCCACTTCGCGCTCGGCGAGCGCCATCTGCTCGCGGGTGCCACCCATGTGCAACGTCGGGGCGTCGGCCAACCGCGCATCCGTCCACGGGATGTCGTCGGAGAGCACGAAGTCCACCTTCGCGACACCTGCGCCGAATGCGTAGCGGCGCAGCGCGTTGGCGTACCTGCCCGGCATCCGGTCGCCGTAAATCGACAGCAGCGCGGTCGGGGCGGTGTCGAAAAGCGTTACTCCGCTTGGTGGTTCAGTGATCTCCTGGCGCGCGGTGACGGTGCCGCCGTGCGCACGCAGGTCGGCGATCAGCGCGTCGGAGATGGCCTGGCTGCCGCCGACCGGGATCGGCCAGCCCACGGTGTGTGCGAGCATCGCCAGCATCAGACCCGCGCCGGTGCTGACAAACGACGGCAGTTCCGAGATGGCGTGTGCGGCAACGCCGGTGAACAAGGCACGGGCGTCGTCACCGGACAGCCGGCCCCACAGCGCGGTGCCGTGCACGAGCATCCGCCGCCCGATCGCGATCGCGGCGACCGGATCGGTCGGAATCGAGCGCTTGTCGCCGAGCAGCAGGTCGATGACCGACCGGTCGCGGTCGGTCAAGGGGCCGAGCAGCCGGCGCCAGGACTGACCGTGCTCGAGTTCGGCGCAGGTGCGGTCCAGGTCGTGATAGCCGATCGCCGCCGCCCGCCCCGGCAGGGGGTTGGCGTAGGAGATCTCGGGCACCCGCAGCGCCACCCCCCGGGCGGGCAGATCGAACTCGGCCAGAAACGGCGAAGCGAGCGCGAGCGGATGGACGGCCGAGCAGATGTCGTGCGAGACGCCTGAGAACTCGGGGTCGGGCAGCGTGCGCGCACCGCCGCCCAGGGTGGGCTGCGCCTCGAACACCTGCACCGACAGCCCCGCGCGAGCACAGATGACGGCCGCGGCCAGCCCGTTGGGTCCGCTGCCGACAACCGTGACGTCCACGCCCGCGATTCTCCCGCCCTCCGCCCGGTTGAAACTGCCCATTAGTCTGACCGCGTGAGTCTTCCTGTTGTTTTGATCGCCGACAAGCTGGCCGAGTCGACCGTCGCCGCCCTCGGTGACCAGGTGGAGGTCCGCTGGGTCGACGGCCCGGATCGACCCAAACTGCTGGCCGCGGTGCCGGACGCCGACGCCCTGCTGGTGCGCTCGGCCACCACGGTGGACGCCGAGGTGCTCGCCGCGGGCCCCAAGCTCAAGATCGTGGCCCGGGCCGGGGTGGGGCTGGACAACGTCGACGTGGACGCCGCCACTGCGCGCGGTGTGCTGGTGGTCAACGCCCCGACGTCGAACATCCACAGCGCCGCCGAACACGCGCTGGCCCTGATGTTGGCGGCGGCCCGCGAGATCCCGGCAGCCGATGCGTCGCTGCGGGAGCGCACCTGGAAGCGGTCCCAATTCTCGGGCACCGAGATCTTCGGCAAGACCGTCGGCGTGGTCGGGCTCGGCCGGATCGGGCAGTTGGTCGCCCAGCGGCTGGCAGCCTTCGGCACCCACGTGGTGGCCTACGACCCCTACGTGTCCGCGGCCCGCGCCGCCCAGCTCGGCATCGAGCTGTCGACCCTCGACGAGCTGCTGGGCCGCGCCGACTTCATCTCCGTGCACCTGCCCAAGACGCCCGAGACGGCCGGATTGATCGGTGCGGAGGCGCTGGCCAAGACCAAGCCCGGGGTGATCATCGTCAATGCCGCGCGCGGCGGGCTGATCGACGAGGACGCGTTGGCCGCCGCGGTGACGTCCGGGCACGTGCGCGCCGCGGGGCTCGACGTGTTCGCCAAGGAGCCGACGACCGAGAGCCCGCTGTTCGACCTGCCCCAGGTGGTGGTGACCCCGCACCTCGGCGCTTCGACACGCGAGGCGCAGGACCGGGCCGGCACCGACGTCGCCAAGAGCGTGAAGCTGGCGCTGGCCGGGGAGTTCGTGCCCGACGCGGTCAACGTCGGCGGCGGCGTCGTGGGGGAGGAGGTCGCCCCGTGGCTGGACCTGGTTCGCAAGCTCGGCCTGCTGGTCGGAGTGCTCAGCGAGGAACTCCCGGTGTCACTGTCGGTGCAGGTGCGCGGGGAACTTGCCGCCGAAGATATTGAGGTGCTCAAACTTTCGGCGCTGCGCGGACTGTTCTCGGCCGTCGTCGAGGACCCGGTGACCTTCGTCAACGCCCCGGCGATCGCCGCCGAACGTGGTGTACAGGCCGACATCACCACCGCCACCGAGAGCCCCAACCACCGCAGCATGGTCGACGTGCGGGCGGTGTACGCCGACGGGACCACCGCCAACGTGGCGGGCACGCTGACCGGTACCCAGTTGGTCGAGAAGATCGTCCAGATCAACGGGCGCAACTTCGACCTGCGGGCCGAGGGGGTCAACCTGATCGTCAACTACGCCGATCAACCGGGCACCCTCGGCAAGATCGGCACCCTGCTGGGCGCCGCCGACATCAACATCCATGCCGCCCAGTTGAGCGAGGACGCCGAGGGTCCGTACGCGACGATCCTGATGCGCGTCGACCGTGATGTGCCCGCCGACGTGCGCGACGCGATCACCCGGGCCGTCGACGCCAACCTGCTGGAAGTGGTTGACCTCTCGTGAAACTCGCAGTCATCGCAGGCGACGGCATCGGTCCGGAGGTGGTCGGCGAGGCCCTCAAGGTGCTCGACGCCGTGCTTCCCGGGGTGGCGAAGACGGAATACGACCTCGGGGCGAGGCGCTACCACGCCAGCGGTGAGGTGCTTCCGGACTCGGTGCTGGCCGAATTGCGCACCCACGACGCGATCCTGCTCGGGGCCATCGGCGATCCGTCGGTGCCCAGCGGTGTGCTCGAACGCGGTCTGCTGCTGCGCATCCGCTTCGAATTCGACCATCACATCAACCTGCGGCCCGGCCGGCTGTATCCGGGGGTGCGCAGCCCGTTGGCCGGTGATCCCGACATCGACTTCGTCGTGGTCCGCGAGGGCACCGAGGGCCCCTACACCGGGACCGGGGGCGCGATCCGGGTGGGCACCGCCAACGAAGTCGCCACCGAGGTGAGCGTCAACACGGCGTTCGGGGTGCGCCGCGTGGTGCACGACGCGTTCCGCCGGGCCCAGCAGCGGCGCAAGCACCTGACGCTGGTGCACAAGAACAACGTGCTGACGTTCGCGGGCGCGTTGTGGTGGCGCACCGTGCAGGAGGTGGCGCGCGACTACCCCGACGTCGAGATCGCCTATCAGCACGTCGATGCCGCGACCATCCACCTCGTCACCGATCCCGGGCGCTTCGACGTGATCGTCACCGACAACCTGTTCGGCGACATCGTCACCGACCTGGCCGCCGCGGTCTGCGGCGGGATCGGATTGGCGGCCAGCGGCAATATCGATGCGACGCGGACGAATCCGTCGATGTTCGAACCGGTGCACGGCAGCGCACCCGACATCGCCGGACAGGGCAAGGCCGACCCGACGGCCGCGATCATGTCGGTCGCCCTGTTGCTGGCCCACGTCGGTGAGACCGATGCGGCCGCTCGGGTCGACAAGGCCGTCGAGGCACACCTGGCCACCCGCGGCGACGAGGCGCTGTCCACCGCCGCCGTCGGTGAGCGGATCGCCGCGAATCTCTAGCGCGGCTTACCCGTCCTTCGGCGCGGGTTCGACGGGAACGACGGGCGTGGCAAGCAGCGGAAGAACCGCGCACGCCGCGAACGCGACCGGATAGCCGGCCGCCCCGATCAGCGCGCCGAACAGCGGGGCCGATGCAGCCGAAGCCAGGTGTTGGGTGGTGTTCTGGGCGCCGAGCGCCCGTCCGCTCCAAAACGGGCCGGCGATCTCGGCGATCGCGGTGAACGCCAATCCGTTGTCGGACACCGTGATCACCGAGGCGATGATCATCATCGCCACGCTGACCGGCGAGTCCAGCCAGTCTGTCAGCGCCAGCAGTGCCATCGCGAGCGCCGCTGACAGCGCGACCGCGCGGATCGGGCGCAGTCGCGAGCCCACCAGATCCGACCAACGGCCCGCGGCCACCCGCCCGGCGGCGCCGAGCACCTGCGCGGCGGTCACCGTCGCGCCCGCCGACGCGGCCGACCATCCACGCTCGGTCATCAGCCAGACCAACGTGAACGTCCACAGCACCGCCTGTGGCACCACCAGCAGCACCGAAACCGCGTGAATCCGCGCCAACACCGTCGATCCCCGGTAGGGGTTGGCCAGATCTTCGGCAGGCGCCTCCGATCGCGGGGGGCGCGGTGGATCGACCACGGCCACCGCGCACACCACCGCGGAGACCGCGCACACCGCCGCCGGGAAGAGCAGAGCCGCTGAGACACCGTGGCTTTCGGCCACCCGGGGGATGACCAGCGCGCCCACCCCCACTCCCAGCGGGGTGGCTGTCTGCCGGATGCCCATCACCAGACCGCGCTGGCGGGCCGGAAACCAGCCGACCACCAACCGCCCACTGGCCGAATTGCTGGAGGCGGCGGCCATTCCGCCGAGCAGCAGGAAGGTCCCGACCGCGAACAACGATTCCACCGAGGCCGCCGCGAACGCCGCCGCCGCGATCAGGGCCGAACCCAGCGACAGCGCCAGGCGCTCACCGACACGGTCGACCACATAACCCCATGCGATCAGCGTGATCACCAGGCCGAAGCCGGGCATCGACGACAGCAGGCCGGCCGCCGCGAGATCGAGGCCGCGCTCGTTGTGCAGGGTCGGTATGAGAAACGCCACACCGTTGATGAACACGTTCGCGCTGGTGGTCGTCGACAGCGCGATCACGAGCATCGACCAGCGCCTCGCGGCGCCGGTCGACGGGGTGGTCACCGGCTCATCGTCGCACAAGGATCTCACACTGCTGAATATGTATTCCATATACTGAGATGCGCTCATCCTCGGGAGCGGTGGTTCCGACGAAAAACAGCGCCGATTAGGCTGGCCGCATGCGTCTTGGTCGAATCGCCAGCCCCGACGGGGTCGCCTTCGTCAGCATCGAGGGGCCCGCCGATGACCCCGGCCAGGCGGTGGCCCGAGAGATCGCCGAGCACCCGTTCGGCACCCCGGACTTCACCGGCAGGCAGTGGCCGCTGGCCGACGTGCGACTGCTGGCCCCGATCTTGGCCAGCAAGGTCGTGTGCATCGGGAAGAACTACGCCGCACACGTGGCCGAGATGGCCGCCGCGGGCGGCGGGGAGTTCTCCGACCCGGTCATGTTCATGAAGCCGAACACCGCGATCATCGGCCCGAATGTGCCGATCCAACTGCCCGCCGACGCCGATCCCGTGCATTTCGAGGGTGAACTCGCCGTGGTCATCGGCAGGCCGTGCAAGGACGTTCCCGCCGCGCGGGCCGCCGACAGCATCCTCGGCTACACCATCGGCAACGACGTGTCGGCGCGCGACCAGCAGAAGAAGGACGGGCAGTGGACCAGGGCCAAGGGACACGACACGTTCTGCCCGATCGGGCCGTGGATCGACACCACGCTGGACCCGGCCGATCTGGAGTTGCGCACCGAGGTCAACGGTGAGGTCAGACAACGCAGCCGAACCTCGTTGATGATCCACGACATCGGAGCGATCGTGGAATGGGTCTCGGCGGTGATGACGTTGCTGCCCGGCGACCTGATCCTGACCGGCACACCCGAGGGCGTCGGCCCCATCGAGCACGGCGACACCGTTGCCATCACCGTCGAAGGTCTCGGCACGCTTACCAATCCCGTTGTGCGTAAAGGAAAGTCATGAGCGAATCGGTGCGAGTGCGGTTCTGCCCCTCCCCGACGGGCACACCTCACGTCGGCCTCGTGCGCACGGCGTTGTTCAACTGGGCCTACGCCCGCCACACCGGTGGCACATTCGTGTTCCGGTTGGAGGACACCGACGCCCAGCGCGACAGCGAGGAAAGCTATCTGGCACTGCTGGATGCCCTGAACTGGCTGGGCCTGGACTACGACGAAGGCCCCGACATCGGTGGGCCGCATGCCCCGTACCGGCAGTCCGAGCGCGGCGAGATCTACGGCGACGTGCTTGAGCGCCTGCTGGCCGCGGGGGAGGTGTACGAGGCGTTCTCGACGCCGGAGGAAGTGGAGGCCCGGCATCGGGCCGCAGGCCGAAATCCCAAGCTGGGCTACGACAACTTCGACCGCGACCTCACCGACGCACAGCGGGCGGCTTTTCGCGACGAGGGCCGCAGGCCGGTGCTGCGGCTGAGAATGCCCGACGAGGACATCGGCTGGAATGATCTGGTCCGCGGTGAGACCAACTTCGCGGCGGGGGTGATCCCCGATTTCGCGTTGACCCGGGCCAGCGGAGATCCGTTGTACACGTTGGTCAACCCGGTGGACGACGCGTTGATGAAGATCACCCACGTGCTGCGCGGTGAGGACCTGCTGTCCTCCACACCGCGTCAGATCGCGCTGTACCGGGCGCTCATCCGGATCGGTGTGACCGACAGTGTGCCCGAGTTCGCTCACCTGCCAAGCGTTCTCGGGGAGGGCAACAAGAAGTTGTCCAAGCGCGATCCGCAGTCCAACCTGTTCGCCCATCGCGACCGGGGGTTCATCCGCGAAGGGTTGCTGAACTACCTGGCGCTGCTGGGTTGGGGCATCGCCGACGACCGCGACGTGTTCACCCTCGACGAGATGGTGGCCGCATTCGACGTCGTCGACGTCAACTCCAACCCGGCCCGGTTCGACGAGAAGAAGGCCGAGGCCATCAACGCCGAACACATCCGGCGCCTGCCCGAACAGGACTTCACCGCGCGGTTGGCGGCCTACTTCGCCGACCACGGGTACGACACCGGGCTGACCGACGAGCAGTTCGCGGAGGCCGCCAAGCTGGTGCAGACGCGCATCGTGGTGCTCGGCGACGCGTGGCAGCTGTTGAAGTTCCTCAACGACTCCGAGTTCAGCCTCGACGAGAAGGCCGCGGCCAAGGAATTGCGCGGCGAGGCCGCGGCGGTGCTGGACGCCGCGTTGAGCGCGCTGGAAGGCGTGCAGCCGTGGAACACCGCCGGCATCGAAATAGGACTCAAGGCCGCGTTGTTGGAGGGTATGGCGCTCAAGCCGCGCAAGGCGTTCGGTCCGGTGCGGGTGGCCGCGACGGGAGCGTCGGTCAGCCCGCCGCTGTTCGAGTCGTTGGAACTGCTGGGGCGCGACCGCAGCCTGCACCGGTTGCGTGCGGGCCGGGACCGGGCGGCGGCCGCGGCGACGGAGGCCTGAGAAGGCGGCCGCGGATCTTTGGTAGTCTGCACGTCGGTCCGACACGACGGATGTGGGCTTCCCAGCCGATCGGCGGACCGCAAGAAAAAGCCTGTGACCTGCGGTTACGGGCTGCCAATGGGGTATGGTGTAATTGGCAACACAGCTGATTCTGGTTCAGCCGTTCTAGGTTCGAGTCCTGGTACCCCAGCCAGTCGGGCAATTATGCCGGCTTTCCCTCCTGGGCTATGCTGGCTGTCCGACACGTTCTGGCCCCCGTCGTCTAGCGGCCTAGGACGCCGCCCTCTCACGGCGGTAGCGTGGGTTCGAATCCCATCGGGGGTACAAAATCCGCATTCGTGCGGTGTATTTCACAGTCGGCGCGTCAACGCGTCGGCCGCCGCCAGAAGATCCGCTGCCCAACGCGCACCGGGGCGACGGCCCATCCGGTCGATGGGTCCTGACACCGACACCGCGGCGACCACCGCGCCACGGCCGTCGCGCACCGGCGCCGAGACGCTGGCCACTCCCGATTCGCGCTCGGCGACGCTCTGTGCCCAACCGCGCCTGCGGACTTCGGCCAGGGTTCGCTCGGTGAACTTCGCGGCGGGCAGCACCGCCTGTTGCGTCGCCTCGTCGGCATAGGCCAACAGCACCTTGGCGCCGGACCCCGCCGTCATCTCCAGCCTGGTACCGACGGGCACGGTATCGCGAAGCCCCGCAGGTGGTTCCAGCGCCGCCACGCAGATGCGTGAGGTGCCCTCCCGGCGGTAGAGCTGCACGCTCTCGCCGGTGAGCTCGCGCAGCCGCGGCAGCACCACTGCGCCCGCGGCCAACAGCGGATCGTTGACGTGCGCGGCCAGTTCGGTCAGCGCGGGGCCCAGTCGCCACCGGCCGTCGCCGTCACGGGCCAGCAGCCGGTGGGTCTGCAAACCCGCGGCCAGCCGGTGCGCCGTGGCCCGGGGCAGGCCGGTGCGGTCACACAACTCGGCCAGCCCGCACGGCGAGTCGGCGACCGCGTGCAGTACTCCCACCGCTTTGTCGAGAACGCCGATGCCGCTATCCTGTCTCATAAGGAGATACTAGCTTCCCAGATTGTGAGATAGACAAAATGGCCACCGAGATTGCCGACGCGTCCCGCGCGCGTACCGAACAGCCGCGCACGCTGGCCGAGAAGGTGTGGGACGACCACGTCGTCGCGCTGGGGGAGGGCGAGGGCGCAGCGCGCCAGCCGGATCTGATCTACATCGATCTGCACCTCGTGCACGAAGTGACCAGCCCGCAGGCCTTCGACGGGCTTCGGCTCAACGGTCGCGCCGTCCGCAGGCCGGATCTGACGATCGCCACCGAGGACCACAACGTGCCCACCATCGACATCGACAAGCCGATCGCCGATCCGGTCTCGCGCGTGCAGGTCGAAACGCTGCGACGCAACTGCGAGGAATTCGGCATCCGGCTGCACCCGATGGGTGACGCCGAACAGGGCATCGTGCACATCATCGGACCCCAGTTGGGGCTGACCCAGCCCGGGATGACGATCGTGTGCGGCGACAGCCATACCTCGACGCACGGTGCGTTCGGTGCGTTGGCGATGGGCATCGGCACCTCGGAGGTCGAGCACGTGCTCGCGACACAGACGCTGCCGCTGCGGCCGTTCAAGACCATGGCGGTCAACGTCGACGGTGAACTGCCCGCCGGCGTCAGCGCCAAGGACGTCATCCTCGCGGTGATCGCGAAGATCGGCACCGGTGGCGGGCAGGGCCACGTCATCGAATACCGCGGCAGCGCCATCGAATCGCTGTCGATGGAGGGCCGCATGACGATCTGCAACATGAGCATCGAGGCCGGGGCGCGCGCGGGCATGGTGGCACCTGATGAGATCACCTACGAATATCTGCGGGGCCGCCCGCACGCGCCGCAGGGCGCCGACTGGGACGCCGCGGTCGAGGCTTGGAACCGGCTGCGCACCGACGACGGCGCGCAGTTCGACACCGAGGTCTACCTCGACGCCTCGACGTTGAGCCCGTTTGTGACGTGGGGCACCAACCCCGGTCAGGGTGTGCCGCTGTCGGAGTCGGTGCCCGATCCCGAATTGATTTTCGACGAGGGTGAGCGCCTGACCGCCGAGAAAGCATTGACCTACATGGATCTTCGGCCTGGACAGGCGATGCGTGACATCGCGGTGGACACCGTGTTCGTCGGCTCGTGCACGAACGGCCGCATCGAGGATCTGCGGGTGGTCGCCGACGTGTTGCGCGGCCGCAGGGTCGCCGACGGTGTGCGGATGCTCATCGTTCCCGGTTCGCTGCGGGTGCGGGCCCAGGCCGAATCAGAGGGTCTCGGTGAGATCTTCGCCGCCGCAGGCGCGGAATGGCGGCAGGCCGGATGTTCGATGTGTCTGGGGATGAATCCAGATCAGCTCTCCCCGGGCCAGCGCTGCGCATCGACGTCGAATCGAAACTTCGAGGGCAGGCAGGGTAAGGGCGGCCGGACCCATCTCGTCTCACCGGCGGTCGCCGCCGCCACCGCCATTCGCGGGACCTTGTCCTCACCCGCGGATCTGACCGACTGACAGGAGATCGTCATGGAAGCTTTTCGCACGCACACCGGGATCGGCGTTCCGTTGCGCAGGTCCAACGTGGACACCGACCAAATCATCCCGGCCGTCTATTTGAAGCGCGTCACCCGAACGGGTTTCGAGGACGGTCTGTTCGCGCAGTGGCGGACCGATCCGACATTCGTGCTGAACCTGGCGCCGTTCGACCGGGGGTCGGTGTTGGTGGCAGGACCTGACTTCGGTACCGGTTCGTCACGAGAGCACGCGGTTTGGGCTCTGATGGACTACGGCTTCCGGGTCGTGATCTCGTCCCGCTTCGCCGACATCTTCCGGGGCAACGCGGGCAAGGCCGGCCTGCTCGCGGCGGAGGTGGCCCAAGACGATGTCGAAATTCTGTGGAAGCTGCTCGAGGAGCATCCCGGCATGGAAATCACTGTGAATCTTCAAGATCGGAATGTTATCGCCGGAACGGTCATGGTGCCGTTCAGGATTGACGACTACACGGCCTGGCGGCTGCTCGAAGGACTCGACGATATAGGCCTTACGCTGCGAAAACTCGACCATATCGAGACTTATGAGGCCCGCCGTCAGAGCTGGAAGCCGCGCACGTTGCCTGCCTGACATAACAATCACCGCGACTCGAATCTTCGCGCTTGGCGCCGGTTCTCCGGACACCCCGTAGGAGCTCAAGTGGGGCAAGCGGATTGAAAAAGTTCGCCACAGAGGCCCTGAAATTGCGCGTGGCTCTTGGAAATCACTGGTAGTTGGGTTTACCGTGTCCTCTAGTCGGTCCAAAAAGGACCACTGGCTTCGGAGGTTTTGCATGAACAAGGCAGAGCTGATCGACGTACTCACAGAGAAGCTCGGCACGGATCGTCGGACGGCAACCAATGCAGTGGAGAACGTTGTCGACACGATTGTCCGTGCGGTCCACAAGGGTGACAGCGTCACCATTACGGGCTTCGGTGTGTTCGAACAGCGTCGTCGTGCGGCACGCGTCGCGCGCAATCCACGTACGGGCGAGACGGTCAGAGTCAAGCCCACATCGGTGCCGGCATTCCGGCCCGGCGCACAGTTCAAGGCGGTTGTCTCTGGGGCGCAGCGCCTCCCGGCGGAGGGCCCCGCGGTCAAGCGTGGCGTGACGGCCGGCACGGCCAGGAAGGCGGCCAAGAAGACCGCCAAGAAGGCCGCGGCGAAGAAGACGGCCAAGAAGGCCGCAGCCAAGAAGACGGCCAAGAAGGCAGCGGCCAAGAAGACCGTCAAGAAGGCAGCAGCCAAGAAGGCGACCAAGCGGACTGCGGCCAAGAAGACCGCCAAGAAGGCCGCGGCCAAGAAGACCGCCAAGCGCAGTCCGGCCAAGAAGACCGCGAAGAAGGCCGCGGCCAAGAAGACCGCCAAGCGCAGCCCGGCCAAGAAGGCTGCGAAGCGGGCACCGGCCAAGAAGGGTCGCCGGTAAGTTCTCCGCTCAGGCACGCCGCGGGTTCTCGATACCCGCGGCGTGTCTGTGTGTTTCAGGAGTTCGGGGCGCTCACGTCTGCGCGGCCAGCGGAGGGCCCAGATGGTCGGCGGCGACCAGACGTCCGTCGTGCATCGACATCACCCAGGTGCTGCCCTTGCGGTTGAGGGACTTGTCTGGGCGTACGCCGTCGCGCTGGCACCACCACTGGACGAGATCCGGAATCACCTTGCCCTGGGTGGAGATCACCGGGGTGCCGCCGGCGGCGGCGATCTCGAGGACGCGGTGGCGGGCCGACTTTCGGTCCTTGGCGTAGGCCTCCTCGCTGAGCAGCGGTTCGCTGTGGATCGTCGTGCCCAGTTTTCGCGCCAACGGTTCGACGGTCTGCACGCAGCGCGCCCGGTCGGCGGCGTGGATGGTGTCCGCGCCGAACGCGAGCAATTGGCCGACGAGGCATTCGGCCTGTTCGCGTCCGTGCTTGTCGAGCGGACGCTCGCGGTCGTCGCCCTGGTAGCGAGATTTGCTGCCCGCGGTCCCGTGCCGGACGATCAGTACGGTGTTCGTACCGATGGGCCCTTTGAGGAAGCGACGTAACACCTTTCGGTCCTGCGGATAGCCGAGCTCTCGCATGGCGGCGGCGGCGGGTAGCCACTTGAGTTCGTCGACTTCGTCGTTCGGTGCGAATTCACCGCTGACGGCCCGCGCCGCCCAGTAGCGCACCTTCTTGACGCCTTGTTCGATCGGATAGCTGACGGCGGCGAGCCTGCGGCCGAGGTGGGCGGTGTAGCCGGTCTCCTCAGCGACTTCACGCACGGCGGTGACGGGTTCGGTTTCGCCCGGGTCGACTTTGCCTTTGGGCAGTGACCAGTCGTCGTAGCGCGGGCGGTGAATGATCGCCACCTCGACGTGGTCGTCGCGATCACCCGGCCGCCACAGCACCGCGCCCGCGGCGCGCACGGTCTCGATCCCGGAAGTCGCGTCGGGCGTAGGCTCCTTCGACGTCTCCTTCGACAACTCATCTCCTGCCGATCATCGGGACCCGACCGCTACTGCCGACCGACCTCACGGGTGCCTGCGACGTTCCATCAACCAGACCTGATGGTCGCGCACGGTCTGACCTTCGCGGGGCGAGGCCGTCCACCTGCCGTCCATGCCCAATTCCCAGCACCGGGTGGCCGGGTCGAGAGCGGACTCGAATATCGCGTTCAGTTCGGCGGTCAGCCTCGGGTCCTTGACCTGAGCCATCACCTCGACCCGCCGATCGAGGTTGCGGTGCATCATGTCCGCGCTGCCGATCCACAACTCGTCGATGGCCCGGAAGTGAAGGATGCGGGAATGCTCCAGGAAGCGGCCCAGTATCGAACGCACCGCGATGTTCTCGGAATACCCCGGTGCGCCCGGTCGCAGGGCGCAGATCCCGCGGACCACCACCTCGACGGGCACGCCCGCCTGCGAGGCGCGGTAGAGCGCATCGATCACCTGTTCGTCGACCAGGGCGTTGGCCTTCAGTCGAATACCCGATTCGGCACCGTCGAGTGTGGCGGCGATCTCCCGGTCGATCCGCTCGATGATGCCCTTGCGTACCCCCTGCGGCGCCACCAACAGGTTGCGGTAGGAGTCCTTGCGCGAATACCCGGTCAGCGAATTGAACAGGTCGGTGAGGTCCGCGCCGATGTCGGGCGCCGCGGTCAGCAGGCCGATGTCCTCGTACAACCGCGCGGTCTTGCTGTTGTAGTTGCCGGTACCGATGTGGCAGTAGCGCCGAATCGTCGAACCCTCACGGCGCACCACCATCGCGGTCTTGCAGTGCGTCTTGAGTCCCACCAACCCGTAAGCCACATGCACACCGGCCTGTTCGAGCTTGCGCGCCCACTTGATGTTGGCCTGCTCGTCGAAGCGGGCCTTGATCTCGACGAGCGCCACCACCTGCTTTCCCGCCTCGGCGGCGTCGATGAGGGCGTTGACGAGCGGGGAGTCACCCGAGGTGCGGTAGAGAGTCTGCTTGATCGCCAGCACGTTGGGATCGGCGGCGGCCTGTTCGATGAACCGCTGCACCGTGGTGGAGAACGAATCGTACGGGTGGTGCACGAGCACGTCGCCGTCGCGCAGCGTCGAGAAAATGCTCTTGGGGGTCTCGCGTTCGCCGAACGCCGGTGGGGTGGCGGGCACGAACGGCCGGTCCTTGAGCGCCGGCCGGTCCAGGTTGTAGATCTGCCAGAGCGCCGAAAGGTCGAGCAGTCCGGGCACCTCGATGACGTCGCCGGTGTCCACGTCGAGTTCGCGCAGCAGCAACTCGAGCATGCTTTCGGTCATGTCGTCGGAGACCTCAAGGCGCACAGGCGAACCGAAACGCCGACGGGCCAGCTCGCGCTCCAGCGCCTGCAGCAGATCCTCGTCGCGATCCTCCTCGACCTCGAAGTCCGCGTTGCGAGTGATGCGGAACGCGTGATGCTCGACGATCTCCATCCCGGGGAACAGCACCGGCAGAAACGCCGCGATCATCTCTTCCATCGGCAGGAACCGCACGATGTCCGAACCGTTCTCCCGGTGCGCGAGTTCGACGAACCGGTCGACGTTGTCGGGCACCTTGATCCGGGCGAAATGCTGTCCGCCGTCGTCGGGATGCTTCACGGTGACCGCGAGGTTCAGGCTCAGCCCGCTGACGAAGGGGAACGGATGAGCCGGATCGACGGCCAGCGGTGTCAGCACCGGAAAGACCTGCTCGTGAAAGTACGTGGAGAGCCGTGAGCGTTCCGCTGCATCCAGTTCGCTCCACGTGACGATCACGATGCCTTCGTCGGCCAGCGCGGGACGCACCGAGTCGAGGAACACGTGGGCGTGTCGGTCGGCGATCTGTTGGGTGCGCTCGTTGATGCGGCGCAACTGTTCGCGTGGCGACAGACCGTCGGCCGACCGCACCGACAGGCCCATCTCGTCGCGGCGTTTGAGCCCGGCCACCCGCACCATGTAGAACTCGTCGAGGTTGGAGGCGAAGATCGCAAGGAATTTCGCACGTTCCAGCAGCGGCAGCGATTTGTCGGCGGCCAGCGCCAGCACGCGGGAGTTGAAATCGAGCCAACTCAGTTCGCGGTTGAGGTAGCGGTCTTCGGGCAGCGCGTTCTCCACGGCGACCGGGGTGGCTGCCGGCGGTGCACCCGGCGCCGAATCCGGCGTTCCCGCGGAATCCGGCTTGCTCTGCCGCCCGCCCGCGGCGGTGGACTCGCCGTTCTCGACGGCAGTGCGGGCTTCGGCCTCGGTCATGTATCCGATGATTCCCTATCCACCGGTGGTCCTGCCACCGTGAACGGTCAAACGGTCAACTGCCGTTGACCTTGGCGCCGATGGCCCGCATCGTGGCGGCGCCCACCCCGAGCCGGCGGGCCGCCACCAGGTCCTCGGGGGTGTCGATGTCGCAGCGAAGGCCCGGCCAGGCCCCCGTCAGCTCCACCGCACCCGAACCGCGGTGGTGGCGGGCCGATTCAGGACCGAACCGCGGCTCCAGCGCGACGCCGAACGCGAGCAACGCCGTCGTGCCGGTGCCGTGCCGGTCGGCGACGAAGCCGCGCCGGTACTGGCGCGCCGCCGCAATGGCCTGGGCCAGTTCGTGTGACTGCAGAGCTGGCAGATCCCCCTGCAGCACAACAATATTCGGTGTCTGAGCGCGTATTTGGATTTCGGCTGCCGAGATCGCGTTGTTCAGCGGGTTGCGGTGACCCTGCGGGGTGGGGTCAGCGAGCACCTGCGCACCGAGTCGGCGCGCCGCGCCCGCAGCGACCTCGTCGGGGGTGACGACGGTGATTGCGCGCACCGCGGGTACCGCCGAAGCCGCGGTGATGGTGTCGATCAACATGGCCAGCACGACGTCCTCACGGGTGGCCGCCGAGAAGACCGGCGCCAGCCGCGTCTTGGCGATCGCGAGCCGTTTGACGGCGATCACCAGCCCGATATCGGCCTGCGATGACCCGCCCATGAGCGTCATCCTGCCAGCAGGCCGCACGTTAGGGTTGGGGCGTGGTCGTGGCTGCGGTACTGGGGGCCGGTGCATGGGGGACGGCGCTGGCCAAAGTGCTCGCCGATGCGGGCAGTGAGGTCAGGCTGTGGGCGCGCCGCCCGGAGTTGGCCGACGAGATCAACGTCACCCATCGAAACAGCACCTATCTGGGGGACGCCGCGCTGCCGACGGCGATTCGGGCGACCAGTGACCCCGCCGAGGCGCTCACCGGAGCCTGCACGGTGCTGCTGGCGGTGCCCGCCCAGTCGTTGCGTCCCAACCTCGAGCAGTGGACGGGGCTGATCGGCGACGACACCACACTGGTGAGCCTGGCCAAGGGCATCGAACTGAACACGCTGATGCGGATGAGCCAGGTGATCGTGCAGGTGACCGGCGCGGATTCGGCGCGCGTCGCGGTGGTGACCGGACCGAACCTGGCCAGCGAGGTCGTCGCCGAACAACCGGCCGCCACCGTGGTCGCCTGCAGTGACTCCGGGCGTGCGGTGGCGCTGCAGCGGGCGCTGGCCACCGGATACCTGCGGCCCTACACCAATGCCGACGTCGTCGGTGCCGAGATCGGCGGCGCGTGTAAGAACGTCATCGCGCTGGCCTGCGGCATGGCCGCGGGCGTGGGACTGGGCGAGAACACCGCGGCCGCCATCATCACCCGCGGGCTGGCCGAGATCATGCGGCTGGGAATCGCCTTGGGCGCCAAGTCCACCACCCTGGCCGGGCTGGCCGGCGTCGGTGACCTCGTCGCGACGTGCACGTCCCCGCACAGCCGCAATCGCTCGTTCGGCGAGCGACTGGGCCGCGGCGGCACGATGGAATCGGCGCTGCAAGCCACCCGGGGACACATCGCCGAGGGGGTGACGTCGTGCGAGTCGATCCTGGCGTTGGCGGCCAGCTATGACGTCGAGATGCCGTTGACCGACGCTGTGCAACGCGTCTGCCATCGCGGGCTGTCCGTCGACGAGGCCGTCGCCCTGCTGCTGGGGCGCAGTACGAAACCGGAATAGGCCCGTGAACGGCGAGTACGGCGAATATGGTGACTCCACCCGTTGTGTCAAAGCGGTTGGCGGACAGCCCGTGCCGGGCGCTCCGGTGTCGCCGGTCCCGGTTCCGGCCTCGGCCTACCACCTGTCGCCGGACGAGGACGACCCGCCGGACTTCTACGGCCGCAACTCCAATCCGACGTGGCGCAGCCTGGAATCGGCGCTCGCCGGCCTCGAGGGCGCTGCCGCGGCGCTGGCCTTCGGCTCGGGTATGGCGGCGATCGCCTCGACCCTGCGCGTGCTGTGCAGGCCCGGTATGAAGCTGGTGGTTCCCGCCGACGGTTACTATCAGGTCCGCCGATATGCCACCGAATACCTTGCTGCACAAGGTGTCACGGTTGTCGAATCGACCAGCGCCCAGATGTGCCAGGCGGCATCGGATGCCGACGTGGTGCTGGCCGAGACACCGGTGAATCCGCGGCTCGACGTCGTCGACCTGCATCGGTTGGCGATGGACTGCCGCGCCAGGGACGCCGTTCTCGTCGTCGACAACACCGCCGCGACACCATTGGCGCAGCAACCGTTGTCGCTGGGCGCGGACCTCGTGGTGGCCAGCGCGACCAAGGCGTTGTCGGGTCACAGCGACCTGGTTGCGGGCTACGTGGCGGGCAGCCAACCCGAACTGATGGCGGCGGTGGAACGGGAACGACTGCTGGCCGGACCGATACTCGGCCCGTTCGAGGCGTGGCTGGCGCTGCGGGGACTGGGCAGCGCCGGATTGCGGTTCGAGCGGCAGTGCCACAACGCCCAGGCGCTGGCGGTCATGCTGCACTCGCACCCGGCCGTGCGGTCGGTGCGGTATCCGGGTCTGCCCGACGACCCGTCGTATCCGGTCGCCACCACGCAGATGAAGCGGTTCGGGGGTCTGGTGGCCGTCGAACTCGCAGACGCCGCCGCGGTGCACGCGCTGGTGCAGCGCAGCGTGCTGATGATCGCGTCGACCAGTTTCGGCGGCATCCACACCTCGGTGGACCGGCGCGCCCGCTGGGGCGATGCCGTCGGCGACGGTTTCGCGCGCATCTCGCTGGGCATCGAGGACACCGACGATCTGCTCACCGACGTCGAACAGGCGCTTGCCTAACGTCTTCGCAGGTCAGCGCGCTCGGTAACCGGCCCATCGGCAGGGCGGTAGCCTCTCTAGGTTGTGAGTGCCCGCAATGAGTTCGGAGCCGCCCGGCGCGTCCGGGTCGCCGTCGTGTACGGCGGCCGCAGCTCCGAACACGCGATCTCGTGTGTTTCGGCGGGCAGCATTCTGCGCAACCTGGACCGCGAGCGCTTCGAGGCGGTCGCGGTCGGCATCACGCCCGACGGCTCCTGGGTGCTCACCGACGCCGAACCCGATGCACTGGCGATCAGCGACGGTCGGCTACCCGAGGTCACCAGCGCGTCGGGCACCGAACTGGCGCTGGCCGCCGATCCGGGGCGCGGGGGACAGCTGGTGTCGCTGGGGTCCGGGGTGGGCGAGGTGCTGACGACCGTCGACGTGGTGTTCCCGGTGCTGCACGGCCCTTACGGCGAAGACGGCACCATCCAGGGTCTGCTGGAACTGGCGGGTCTGCCCTATGTGGGCGCGGGCGTGCTCGCCAGCGCGGTGGGCACCGACAAGGAGTTCACCAAGAAGCTGCTCGCCGCCGCTGGGCTGCCCGTCGGCGATCACGTGGTGCTGGCTCCCAACACCGAGACGCCGGACCTCGACGAGTGCGAACGGCTCGGGCTGCCGGTGTTCGTCAAGCCCGCGCGCGGTGGCTCCTCAATCGGGGTGAGCCGGGTGACGGCCTGGGAGCAGTTGCCGTCGGCGATAGCGCTGGCTCGGCGCCACGACCCCAAGGTGATCGTCGAGGCGGCCATCGTGGGACGCGAATTGGAGTGCGGCGTACTGGAATTCCCGGACGGTCGGCTCGAGGCCAGCACAGTCGGAGAGATCCGGGTGGCCGGTGTGCGCGGCCGCGAAGACGGGTTCTACGATTTCGCCACCAAGTACCTCGAGGACGCCGCGGAACTCGACGTGCCCGCCAAGGTCGACGACGGCATCGCCGAGGCCGTGCAGTCGTTGGCGCTGCGCGCGTTCCGGGCGATCGACTGCCAGGGGTTGGCGCGCGTCGACTTCTTCCTCACCGATGACGGCCCGATCCTCAACGAGCTCAACACGATGCCGGGGTTCACCACGATCTCGATGTATCCGCGGATGTGGGCGGCCAGTGGTGTCGACTATCCGACGTTGCTGACCACGATGGTCGACACCGCGCTCAAACGCGGTACGGGCCTGCGGTAGCGGTTAGCCCACCGGCGCCGGGTCGATCGGTTTGGCCGGCAGGACCTGTGCGATCGTCTGCGAGATCACCTGGATGGGCGTCGGTCCCGACCCCGAGGGCAGCGTCAGCGCGACATACACCGGACGATCGACGGCGAACCAGGTGGCCCGACCCGCGTCGGGGTCATCGGCCGGCCCCGCCTCGGCCACCCGGAACCACTGCACGTCGTCGACGACCTGAAGCGCGGTGCCCACGACGAACTCCGCCGGCCGGTCCAGGCCGCAGCGCAGGATCACCGGCTCGCCATCCGGCTGCGCCCGCCAGGCCGCCGCGCCGACGGGCGCCGGCTCGGCCACGGGTGCCCGGCCGAAGTCGCCGAGGTCGTCGGGGAGCGCATCGACCAGCGACCGGCATTCGCCGCTGTCGGCGTCGGGTGCGGCCACGGTGACGACGGCAACGGGCCGATCGGCGGGCGAGCGCTGGCGCGCCACGGCGATGCCCAGTATCGCGATCAGCGACCCGACCGCCACCACGACCGCGGTGATCAGCACGGCCCGGGGCGGGCCATCGTGGGAATCGGGAGCCATGGCTCAAACTCTAGGACGGTCCGGTCGCATGCCGGCCCGGTGCATAGACTCCACGCCATGGCGAGCGACGAGTCCGCCGAGAGCCTGGCGGGCGTGGGCGAGTTCGCCGTCATCGACCGGCTGGTGGCCGGGCGCAGGCAACCGCCCACGGTGGCGCTCGGCCCCGGTGACGACGCCGCGGTGGTGTACGCCTCTGACGGCCGGACGGTGGTGTCCACCGACATGCTCGTCGAGGGCAGGCACTTCCGGCTGGACTGGTCGACGCCGCACGACGTCGGACGCAAGGCGATCGCCCAGAACGCCGCCGATCTCGAGGCGATGGGAGCGCGAGCGACCGCGTTCGTGGTGGCCTTCGGCGCGCCCGGTGACACCCCCGCCGCGCGCACCGTCGAACTGGCCGACGGGATGTGGCACGAAGCCGGGCTGCTCGGCGCCGGGATCGTCGGTGGCGATCTGGTCGGCGCGCCGCAGTGGGTGATATCGGTGACCGCGCTGGGGGATCTGGAGGGTCGCGAACCGGTTCGGCGTAGCGGCGCGAGACCGGGTGACACGGTGGCGGTGGCCGGCACACTCGGACGGTCAGCCGCGGGATATGCGCTGTGGCACAACGATATCCAACAGTTCAGTGACCTGAGGCGGGCGCATCTGGTGCCCCGGCCACCGTACGGACAGGGCCGGGTGGCCGCCGAGGCCGCCGCCACCGCGATGACGGATGTGTCCGACGGGTTGCTTGCCGACCTCGGCCACATCGCCGCGGCGTCCGGTGTCGTCGCCGACGTGTCGACGGCCGCGTTGGCCGCCGACCACGCCGCGCTGCGGTCTGCGGCCGAGGCGACCGGGGACGATCCGTGGCCGTGGGTGCTGGGCGGGGGCGAGGACCACGCGCTGGTCGCGACCTTCACCGGGGCGCCCCCGGAGGGCTGGCGGGTGATCGGCATCGTGGCCGACGGCCCACCCGGCGTGCTGGTCGACGGCGCCCAATGGCACGGTCGGACGGGCTGGCAGTCGTATTGACCAACCGCTCACGCTAGGTTGGGCTTTCGTGACCCCACAACCGTTGCACGAACTTGTCGAAGAAGGCTGGGCGCGAGCCCTTGAACCGGTGGCGGCTCAGGTCGCGCACATGGGGGAGTTCCTGCGAACGGAACTGGCGGCCGGGCACCGATACCTGCCTGCCGGCCCTAACGTGTTGCGCGCCTTCACGTTCCCGTTCGAGCGGGTCCGGGTCCTGATCGTCGGGCAGGATCCGTATCCGACCCCCGGCCACGCGGTGGGCCTGAGCTTCTCGGTCGCGGCCGACGTCCGACCGTTGCCGCGCAGCCTGGACAACATCTTCGCCGAATACGGTAAAGACCTCGGCCACCCGCCCCCGGCCACCGGAGACCTGACGCCGTGGGCCGAGCGCGGGGTGATGCTGTTGAACAGGGTGCTCACCGTTCGGCCCGGCAGTCCCGCGTCGCACCGCGGCAAGGGGTGGGAAGCGGTGACCGAGTGTGCGATCCGGGCGCTGGTGGCCCGGGGGCAGCCGCTGGTGGCGGTGCTGTGGGGCCGTGATGCCGCGACGCTGAAGCCGATGCTTCAGGGCAGCGACTGCGTGTCGATCGAATCCCCGCACCCGTCGCCGTTGTCGGCCTCGCGTGGCTTCTTCGGCTCGCGGCCATTCAGTCGAGCCAACGAACTGCTCGAGAAGATGGGCGCCGAACCCGTGGACTGGCGGCTGCCCTAGCGCCTAGCGCGCCCTCACCCCACGCCCGGGATCGGCGGCGGTGACGGGATCGCCGGAGGGGAGGGGATCGCGGGCGGCGAGGGGATGGCCGGCGGCGAGGGAACCTCGGGCACCGGCACCTCGAGCGTGCCATCCCCGTCGCCCTGCGCCGGTGCGGGCGGCAGTTCGGGCGCCGGCGTGGTCGCAGGGGGCGCCGGGGGCATCGTGGTCTCCACGGTCGTCTCCACCGTGGTCTCCACGTCGGACGTCGTCGTGGTGGTGGTGGTGTCCTCGCCCTCGGAGGAATCGCCGCCGCACGCGGTCAGCAGGGTCGCCACCGCGAAGCCGGAGGCGAACACGAACAGGGCCGGTCGCAATGATTTGTGTGCAGTCACGACTGCACGGCTAGCCCGACACCGGGCAGGCTAAACCCCGGGGCGTCAGCCGCGGGCGACCTTGCCGGCCTTGAGGCACGACGTGCAGACATTCATGCGCGTCTTGTTGCCGCCCGGGCGGGTGACGGCGCGCACGACCTGGATATTGGGATCCCAGCGACGGCTGTGCCGGCGATGGGAGTGCGACACCGACTTGCCGAAGCCGGGGGCCTTTCCGCAGACATCGCACACGGCAGCCATATCTAGAACTCCTCGGATCAGTACTTGGGGACCAGCAACCGCAGGTGGGTGGTCCGACAACCCGATCAGAATACCGGCACCGTGCAGGTATCGCCAAAATGGTGCCGTTGGGTCCACCGGGCGCGAAAGCGCCCCGGGAGCTGTCAGCAGAAGTGATTAGGCTGTCGCGAACGGCGCCGTGACGGGGTTTGGAGGTGGGCGTGTCGGCTCGACGGCTCGATGCCTCCACGCTGCGGAACTGGGCGCACCTCGCGGTCGGTGACCTGATCACCCACACCGACGAGATCAACCGGCTCAACGTGTTCCCCGTCGCCGACGCCGACACCGGGACGAACATGCTGTTCACCATGCGTGCGGCGTGGGCGCAGGCCGATGCGTGCGCCGACTCCGACGACGTCGCGAAGGTGGCGTCCGCGCTGGCTCGGGGCGCGTTGCACGGTGCGCGCGGCAATTCCGGGGTGATCCTGTCGCAGATCCTGCACGCGCTGGCCGACGTCACCGCCGCCGCGGCCGCCGACCGCGGCGGCCCGCTCATCGACATCGATCGCGCACAGTTCGCCGCGGCGCTGCGACAGGCCGTCGGCCTGGTGATCACCGCGATGGGTGAGTTGGTGCCCGGCACCGTGGTCTCGGTGCTCGCCGATGCCGCCGACGCCGCCGAACGCGCCGCGGCCGAGGACATTGATCTGGCCGATGTGGTGGCCGCGGCCGCCGACGCCGCGACCATCGCACTCGACAAGACCACCGGCCAGCTGGCGGTGTTGGCCGAGGCCGGCGTGGTGGACGCGGGCGGTCGCGGGCTGCTGGTACTGCTGGACGCGATGAGCACCGCGCTGACCGGGCACGCACCGCCGCGCGCGACCTACGTGGCGTCGCCGCCGATCGACGCGCCGGCCACTCACACGACCGCGTCCAGGCCTCCCCAGTTCGAGGTGATGTACCTGCTCAGCGGGTGTGATGCACCGGGTGTTCAGACCCTGCGCCACCGGCTGGATCAGCTGGGCGACTCGGTGGCCATCGCCCCCTCGGCGGGCGGAGCCGGCCAGTACTCGGTGCACGTGCACGCCGACGACGCCGGCGCCGCCGTCGAAGCGGGCCTGTCCGTGGGCATCCCCAGCCGGATCCAGATCACGTCGCTGACCGGCGGGGCGCATCCGGCCGGCGGTTGGGCCGCCGAACGGGCGGTGCTGGCGGTGGTCGACGGGGCGGCGGCCGAGAAACTGTTCGCGACCGAGGGCGCACAGGTGCTTCGCGCCGACGCCGAGGAGCCGGTCAGCGCGAAGCGGCTGCTGCATGCCCTGGTCAACGCCGGTGCGGGGCAGATCATGGTGCTGCCGAACGGTTACGTGGCGGCCGAGGAACTGGTCGCCGGGTGCACGGCGGCGATCGGCTGGGGCATCGATGTGGTGCCCGTGCACACGGCGTCGATGGTGCAGGGGCTGGCCGCGCTCGCCGTGCACGACGCCGACCGGCAGGCCGTCGACGACGGATACACGATGGCCCGTGCGGCCGCGGCCGCACGGCACGGGTCGGTGCGGGTGGCCACCGAGGCGGCGTTGACCTGGGCGGGCGCCTGCAAACCGGGCGACGGGCTGGGCATCTCCGGTGACGAGGTGCTCGTCGTCGGCAAGGACGTCACCGCCGCGGGCGCGGGCCTGATCGACCTGCTGCTGGTGGCCGGCGGTGAACTCGTCACGGTGCTGACCGGCGCCGATGTCGACCCGGCCGTCGGCGAGGCGCTGCAGCGCCACGTCCACCACAAGCACCTCGGCGCCGAACTGGTGGCCTACCACACCGGTCACCGCGGCGACGCGCTGCTGATCGGGGTCGAGTGACCGTGGCCAGTCTGTCCGACCGGCTCGACTACATCCTCGGCGCCAAGGCCGCCGGGACGTTGGCGGAGCAGTTGGGCATCCACACGGTCAACGACCTGCTTCGGCACTACCCGCGCAAGTACAGCGACGGCACCACGGTGCTCGGCGAAGGCGAGTCCCTCGAACCGGGCGAACACGTCACGTTCGTCGACCGCATCAGCGACGTGGATGTCCGGGTGACCAACCGCTCGCCGCGACGCGAGTACATGGTCGTCACCCTCGGTGACCGCAGGCCGAAGGTGACCGCGACCTTCTTCAACGTCAAGTACCTCAAGAAGACCTTGACGGAGGGCGCGCGGGTGATGCTGTCCGGGGAGGTCGGCTACTTTCGGGGAACGCTGCAACTGACCCATCCCGCGTTCCTCGTCCTGCACGCGGGCGGTCGGGTCTCGGGCACCAAGTCGCTCAAGTCCATCGCGTCGGCCACCGGGGCCACCGGCGACGAGTTGTTGGCCGCCTTCGACCGCGACTTCTTCCCGATCTATCCCGCGACCTCCAAGCTGCAGACCTGGGAGATCTACGCGTGCGTGCGCCAGGTTCTCGACGTGCTGGACCCGGTCGCAGAACCGTTGCCGGAAACGTTTCTGCGGCAACACGATCTGATCTCCGAAGATCAGGCGCTGCGCGCGATCCACACCGCCGAGAAAGCGGTGGAACGCGACGCCGCCGTCGCGCGTCTTACTTTCGACGAGGCGATCGGCTTGCAGTGGGCCCTGGTGCAACGACGGTTCAGCGACCTGAGCGGGACCGGCCCCGCCGCGCCCCGTCGCGACGACGGTCTGGTCGGCGCCCTTGACGAGCGCCTGCCGTTCGAATTGACCGGTGGCCAGAAGGAGGTGCTCGACGTCATCTCCGCTGAGTTGGCCGGGACCCGCCCGATGAACCGCATGCTGCAGGGTGAGGTGGGCTCGGGCAAGACCATCGTGTCGGTGCTGGCGATGCTGCAGATGGTCGACGCCGGCTATCAGTGCGCACTGCTCGCGCCGACGGAGGTCCTGGCCGCCCAGCACGCCCGCTCGGTTCGTGACGTGCTGGGTCCGCTGGCGATGGCGGGCCAACTCGGCGGCGACGAGACAGCCACCCGCGTCGCGTTGCTCACCGGGTCGATGTCGGCGCAGCAGAAGCGGGCCGTGCGCGAGGAGGTCGCCGGCGGCCAGGCGGGCATCGTCATCGGCACCCATGCGTTGCTGCAGGACGCCGTCGAGTTTCACCGGCTCGGCATGGTGGTGGTCGATGAGCAACACCGGTTCGGCGTGGAGCAGCGAGATCGATTGCGCAGCAAGGCCCCTGACGGCATAACGCCGCACCTACTGGTGATGACGGCGACGCCGATACCCCGTACGGTCGCGCTCACCCAGTACGGCGATCTTGAGACGTCGACACTGCGTGAACTGCCGCGGGGCCGACAACCGATCAGCACCACCACGATCTTCATCATCGAACATCGCAAGTGGCTCGACCGGGCCTTCGAGCGGATCGTCGAGGAGGTCGGTCAGGGACGCCAGGCCTACGTGGTCGCCTCCCGCATCGACGAGAACGACAAGCCCCCCGACGACGTCGACGACGACGATGACCAGAAGCGCGCGGTGCCGCCACCGATCACGGTGTACGAACTGTTCGAGCGGTTGAGCAGCGGTCCGCTGTCGGGACTGCGGCTGGGTCTCATGCACGGCCGGTTGCCCGCCGACGAGAAGGACGCGGTGATGGCCGCGTTCCGGGCGGGCGAGATCGACGTGCTGGTGTGCACGACCGTCATCGAGGTGGGCGTCGACGTGCCCAACGCCACCGTGATGCTGGTGATGGACGCCGATCGGTTCGGCATCAGCCAGCTGCACCAGTTGCGTGGACGGATCGGCCGCGGTGAACACCCGAGCCTGTGCCTGCTGGCCACCCACCTGCCGACGACCTCCAAGGCCGGGGCGCGTCTGGAGGCCGTCGCCTCCACCATCGACGGCTTCGAGCTCGCGAACCTGGACCTCAGGGAGCGCCGCGAGGGAGATGTGTTGGGAGTCAGTCAATCCGGGCGACCCATCACGTTGCGGTTCCTGTCGCTCTTCGACCACCTCGAGATCATCTTGGCGGCCCGCGAGCTGTGCGGGGCGCTCTACGAGAACAATCCGGACCATCGCGGAATGGATCTGTTGGCGGCGCCGTTCGTCGACACCGACCGCGTCGAGTACCTGGACAAGACATGAGCCGACGGCGCCTGCTGTGGCTGGCGGCGATCGTCGCGGTCGCGGTGCTGGTGGCCGTGCAGGCCGTCTGGTCCTCGCGCGACCGCGATACCTTCGTCGCCCAGGCCGGCCTGCCCACCGTGGCACCCGGCGCCGACGTGCTCGCCGGCGTCGCGGTGATACCGGCGCGGATCCGCGGATATGACTATCGCCGTGACGCGTTCGGTGAGGCGTGGACCGACGAGAACTCCGCGCCGGGCGGATTCAACGGCTGCGACACCCGAAACGACATCCTCGAGCGTGACCTGGTCGACAAGACTTACGTGTCGATCAAGCGCTGCCCCAACGCCGTTGCCACCGGCACGTTGCTCGATCCCTATACCAACGCCGAGGTGGCGTTCACGCGCGGTGAGAAGACCGGGGCGGCCGTGCAGATCGACCACATCGTGCCCCTGGCCCTGGCCTGGGATCTGGGCGCGCGCGCCTGGGACGACGAGTTGCGGGTGCGGTTCGCCAACGATCCGGCCAATCTGCTGGCGGTCGAGGGACAGGCCAATCAGGACAAGGGCGATCAGGAACCGGCCGCCTGGATGCCGGCCAATCGGGCGTTCCACTGCGCCTACGCGGTGCAGTTCGTCGGGGTGCTGCGCGGCTACCGGTTGCCCGTGGACGCGCGCTCGGCGCAGGTGCTGCGCGACGCCGGGCACACGTGCCCCTCAGGGTGACCCAGCCCTGGGTAGTTGAATCTGCAAGGCACTGTTGCCGAAACACGTCCGCGTCCTCCGCAGCCGGATATCGTCTGGGCAGACATGGAGGTGGAGGCCATGTATCTGACTCAGGGGTTGCGGCGCGCCGCGCAGATCCGTCCACGGGAAGAATCCACGGTGTTCGGAGAGCGACGCCGCGTCTGGGCGGACACCGCCGATCGCGTCGCGCGGGTCGCCGGTGGGCTCAGAGACGTCGGCGTGGGGCCAGCCGATCGTGTCGCGATCCTGGCACTCAACAGCGACCGATACTTCGAACTCCTCTACGCCATTCCCTGGCTCGGCGCGGTGATGGTGCCGGTGAACACCCGGTTGGCCACGGCCGAGATCCGGCATGTTCTCACCGATTCCGGGGCACGTGTGCTGTTCGTCGACGCCGCGATGTACGAGCATGCCGCCGCACTGTCCGAACAGACACCGACCGTCGAGGCGCTGTTCTATCTCGACGACGACGCGCCGCCACCCGGTACGCGGCCGTACGAGGAGCTTGTCGCCGCACCGGCCGTCGAAGATGCGGGCGTCGGAGGCGACGCGCTGGCCGGCCTGTTCTACACCGGCGGCACCACCGGAACGTCCAAGGGCGTGATGCTCAGTCACCACAACCTGGTGTGGAACATGATGAACGTCATCGCCGGGATGAATTACCACCAGGACATGACCTACCTGCATTCGGCGCCGATGTTCCACCTGGCCGACGGCGGCGCGACCTTCGGCGTCAGCGCCTGCGGGGGCCGTCATGTTTTCGTCCCGCGCTTCGATCCCGCCGACTGCCTGCGGACGATGGAGCGGGAGAGGGTCACTCACGCCGTGTACGTGCCGACCATGATCAACATGCTGGTCAACTTCTCCGCGGTGGGCGACTTCGACCTCTCCAGCCTGTCGTACCTCACCTACGGTGCGTCACCGATGCCGGAAGCCGTGCTGCGCAAGGCCCTTGAGGTGTTCCCGAACTGCAACTTCATTCACGCCTACGGCATGACCGAGGCGGCGCCGGGGCTCACCCTTCTCCCGCCGCGCTACACCACGCTCGACGGACCGTACGCGGGCCGCAGCAAGTCATGCGGGCAGGCGGTGTTCACGGCCGAGGTGAGAATCGTCGACGAAGACCGTCGCGAACTGCCGCGCGGCGCGACCGGTGAGGTGGCCGCCAGGGGACCGATGATCATGCTGGGCTACTGGAACAAGCCCGAGGAGACGGCGGCCGTCCTGCAGGACGGCTGGTACTACAGCGGCGATGCCGGCTACATGGACGACGAGGGGTTCGTCTTCATCGTCGACCGACTCAAGGACATGATCATCTCGGGCGGTGAGAACGTCTACTCGGTCGAGGTCGAGAACGCGATCTCGCTGATGCCGGAGGTCGCCGAAGTCGCGGTGATCGGCATTCCACACCCCAAGTGGGGCGAGTGTGTGCACGCCGTCGTCGTGCCGAGGGCCGGTGCCGAGTTGACCGCTGACGCCGTGATCGCCCATTGCGCCACGCAGATCGCCGGTTACAAGTGCCCGCGTTCGGTGGAGTTCCGCACTGCGTCGCTTCCGCTGTCCGGTGCCGGCAAGGTGCTCAAACGCGAACTACGGGAAGCTTTCTGGAAGAACTACTAGATCACCGCTGACTCGCGGTGACATGTACCGGGACGTTGGCCCAGCCGGCCACATTGGCCATCGCGACGCGGCGAAGGCCGGCGGTGTCGACTTCGTATTCGGGCATCAGATCCAGCATCACCTCGAGGGCGATCCGGCCCTCCATCCGGGCCAGGGCGGCGCCGAGGCAACTGTGGATGCCGTACCCGAAATTGATGTTGTGCCCGGACGGAATTCGGTCGATGTCGAACCGGTCCGGGTCGGCGAAAACACGTTCGTCGCGGGTGGCCGACCCGTTGATCAGCATGACGATGCTGCCGGCGGGGATGGTGGCGCCGTGCAGCGACACGTCGCGTGTGCTGTAGCGCAACTGGTACTGCGAGGGTGCCTCGTAGCGGAGCAATTCCTCGAATGCGGACGGGATCTTGCTTCTGTCCTCACGCAGTGTGCGCCACTGATCGGGGTTCGCGGCGAAAGTGACCACGGCGTTGCCGATCAGTTTGACGACCGTTTCGGCGCCCGCGCCGCCGAGCATCGAGGCGAACGCGACGATCTCCTCGTCGGTCAGCCTCGCGACGTCGTCACCGCGCATCACGTCGACCTGGGTGAGCCGGCTGATCATGTCGTCGCCCGGATTGGCTCGGCGTTCGCAGACCAGTTCGTAATAGAACATGCCGATCGCCTGCGCGGCCTCCAAGCCGGCTGGCGGGACGTGGAAATCTCCGGCGTGCCGTTCCAGTTGCCTGTCCATCCACAGCCGGAGCTGTTGTCGATGTTCGGGAGGCACGCCCAGCAGTGTGCTGATGATCTCGACCGGGAAGAGCGCCCCGAAATCGGCCACCGCGTCGAATGCGGCCGGGTCGACCGCGGCTGCGGCGTCGGTGATCGTCTCGCGGATCATCGGTTCGAGGGCGGCGACCGCCTGCGGCGTGAACACCTTGTTCACCAACTTGCGCATCACCGTGTGTTCGGGCGGGTCCATCATGATGATCATCGGCGGCTGTGTCGGATCGGGTTCGGCCAGATACATGTCCAGCGTGATGCCCCTGGCCGACGAGTAGGTGTCGAAATCCTTCAGCGCCGGTTCGACGTCCGCGTAGCGCGACAGCGCCCAGAAGCCGTACTTGTCATTGTGATAGACCGGCGCTTCGTCGCGAAGACGACGGTAGGTGCTGAAGGGCGCGGTGAAGAAGTCATCGGAGAACGGGTCAAACTCCACCGCGTCGTCCGGAAGCGTCGAATCCGTCACCGTGGTCATACCGTCTCCAATCCCGTTTCCTCCGTGGGTCGTTGGGGTTCTGCCAGCTTGCCGACCTGAGCCGCGGTGAGGTGGCCCGCGCGGTGCAGCCAGATCAGCGTGTCGCGGAAGGTGTCCACGACACTACGGAAAGCGACCCCGAGTTCGCGGGTGGTGCGCTCGGTCTCGGCGCCGGGCCACCGCGTCGTGAACTCCGCAGTGTCCCTGGTCAGCGGAAAGTCGAAATCGTGGATGCGTTTGGCCGCGTCACACATCGAACCTGCCGCGCGTACCAGGCGGCCCGGCACTCGTACGCGACGCAGGCGGCTGCCGGTGAGGTGCTCGATAAGGGTGTAAACCTCTGGCCACGAGAGCATTTCGGTGGTCGCCGCGTAGCGATGCTGGCCGGGTGCCAGCTCGAGCAGTTTCACGTGCAAAGCAGCGAGATCGCGCACGTCGACAGTCTGCAAGCCACTCGATGTGATCAGCGCGACGTCGTTGACCCAGGAGGGTATGCCTTTGCTTGCCGCGCTCATGCCGGGATCGTCGGGTCCGATGATTCCGGCCGGGTAAGAGATGCGGATCGGGGCCCCGTCCTGCTGCAGTCGCCGCGCGTAAACCTCCCCGTGCACCTTCGACCGCGCATAGGCGGTGTTGGCGGTCGCGACCGGGAGATCCGGTGACAGGGGTGGCCCGCCGGGGGTGAAGAACACCCCCAGGCTCGACACGTGGACGATGCTGGACAGGCCCCGTTGCACGGCACCGCCGATCACCAGTTCGACGCCGCGGGCGTTGGCTTCCTCCACCAGTCGTGCGGTCGAGCGGCGCAGGTCCACCAGCGCGGCGGTGTGGACGACGCCGTCGCAGCCGGTGAGCGCGTCGTCGACCCGGTCCGGGTCCGTCATGTCACCGACGACGACCTCGGGTACGAACCCGTCAGCGTCGAACACCCGCCGCGCCTTCGCCGGGTCGCGCACCAGCAGCCGGACATCGTGGCCCGCGGCGGCCAGCGCACGCACGGTGTGCGAGCCGGTGAAACCGGTGCCGCCCGTCACAAGTACCTTCACCACGCACCCCCGCCGTCCCCCTGGCAGTAGGTGCAGTATGAACCCGCCGAGGCCGGGTGGGGCGGGTAATCGGCTATTCGCGAGCCGCGCGGCGTCCTAGCCCGTGAGAAATGCTTGCAAGCGAAACTTAAGTGCCGGTGTAGGTTTCAGGATCGGGGCGGAAGCGGGTCCCGTCGTCCATCGCGTTGAGCGTGGCCATCTGATCGTCGGTCAGCTCGAAGTCGAAGACCTCGCGGTTGGACTTGATCCGCTCCGCGGACTTCGACCGCGGAATGACGACATTGCCGAGCTGCAGGCTCCACCGGATCAGCACCTGCGCGGGCGTCTTTGCGTGCGCCTGGGCGATCTCGACGATCGTCGGATTGTCCAGCAGCTTGCCGACGCCCAGCGGTCCGTACGCCTCGGTGACGATGCCGTAGTCGGCGTTCACCGCGCGCAGCTCGGCCTGATTGAGCAGCGGGTGCAATTCGATCTGGTTGACCGCGGGGGTGAAGAACGACAGGTCGATGATGTTCGACAGGTGCTCGGCGTGGAAGTTGCACACCCCGATCGAGCGGGTTTCACCGAGCTCCTTGCGCTTCATCAACCCGCCCCAGCTGTCGACGTACCTGCCGTGCTCACCGGCGGGCCAGTGGATCATGTACAGGTCGACATACTCCAGATCCAGCCGCTGCAGGCTGGCCTGCAGCGCTTCCTGGGAGGACTTGAACCCCAGATCGGCGGTGGCCAGCTTGGTGGTGACGAACAGCTCCTCGCGCGGCACCCCGGAGGCCTTGATGGCGCGGCCCACCGCTTCTTCGTTGCCGTAGGCCGACGCGGTGTCGATCAGTCGGTAGCCCGCCTCCAGCGCCGCCGAGACCGCCTGTTGGGTCTCGGCGTCCGACAGTTCACCGACACCCAGCCCGAGCACCGGCATCGTGTTGTCGTCGTTCAGCGTGACCGTGGGGATCGCAGCCGCGTCACCTTGCGAGGAGACCATCTCACCTACCCTGTGAAGTTGAAGGTCCGTGGGTCCGGGCCCAGCCGAGTTCCGTCGCCCAGCGAAGACACGGACGCCATGTCCTGCTCGCTCAGCTCGAAATCGAACACGTCGAAGTTGCTCACGATTCTCTCGGGGGTCACCGATTTCGGGATGACTATATTGCCGAGTTGCATATGCCACCTAATCAGCACCTGTGCGGGCGTCTTCTCGCACCGCTCGGCGACGGCGGTGACGGTGGGATTGTCCAGCAGTGAACCCTGCCCCAGCGGGCTCCACGCCTCCGTCGCGATGCCGAGTTGAGCGTGCATTTTTCGCAAGTCCTGCTGCTGTAGCAGCGGATGCAGCTCGATCTGGTTGACGGCGGGCACGATTCCGGTCTCGTCGACCAGGACCCGCAGGTGCTCGGGTTCGAAGTTGCTCACCCCGATCGAGCGGATCCTGCCCTCCTCGCGCAGCCGGGCGAACGCCTTGAAGGTGTCGACGAAGGCGTTCTTCGCCGGTGTCGGCCAGTGGATCAGGTACAGGTCCAGATAGGAAAACCCAAGCCGCTCCATGCTGCGGTCGAACGCGCTCAGCGTGGAGTCGTAGCCCTGATCGGAGTTCCACAGCTTGGTGGTGACGAACACCTCTTCGCGCGGCACCGGAGACTTCTTCAGCGCCTGACCCACCTCGCGTTCGTTCTGATACGCCGCCGCGGTGTCGATGTGGCGGTAGCCGGCGTTGAGCGCGGCGGTCACCGCCTGCTCGGTGGCCTCCGGCGGGGTCTGCCAAACTCCGAGCCCAACCTGAGGTATCGCATTACCGTCGTTCAGCGTGATCGAGGGAGCTGCCATGAGTTCGAGTCTGCCAGTACCGCCCGGCGCGACGGGCGGCCGCGGTGAGGTGATCGTGAACGCGCTCGCGGGTGCCACGCTGCGGGCGCTGCCGCGGATCCCCGCCGGAGTCAAACGCGCGCTGCTGGGCTGGCGTTCGGTCAGCGTCGACGGAAACACGTTGGACACCACGCTGCAGCTGATGCTCGCCGGTCAGCGGCTCACCGGCATCGACGGGCTGATGTCGGACGGGGATGTCGAGGCGGCGCGGTCGCGGCTGGAGGCGGTGTCGGCGGGCTTCAAACAGGACCCGCCCGTCGCCGCGGTGACGAACCTGTCGATTCCCGGCCCGGCCGGCCCCGTCCGAGCCCGCCACTACCGGCCCGTCGACGCCGATCGGCAACCGCTGCTGGTCTTCTACCACGGCGGCGGCCACGTCATCGGCAGCCTCCAGACCCACGACGACCTGTGCCGCCACATCTGTCGTGAGGGCGGAGTCCACGTGCTGTCCGTCGACTACCGGCTGGCTCCCGAGCACAAGGCCCCGGCGGGCTCCGACGACGCGTTCGCCGCGTTCACCTGGGCGCTCGACCACGCCGCCGACCTGGGTGCCGACCCGGACCGGGTGGCGGTCGGCGGGGACAGCGCCGGCGGCAACCTGGCCGCGCTGGTGTCGCTGCGGGCCCGCGACGAAGGCGCGCGGTTGCCCGCCCTGCAGTTGCTGTATTACCCGGTGACCAACTACCGCGATCAGACGCGATCCCAGACGCTGTTCGCGTCCGGGTTCTTCCTCACCAAAAGCGATCTCGACAGCTTCCGCGCGCATTTCCTCGACGGCGCCGACGTCGATGCCGCCGACCCGCGCGTCTCGCCGCTGCTCGCCGAGGACCACTCGGGGCTGCCGCCGGCGCTGCTGCTGACCGCCGGTTTCGACCCGCTTCGCGACGAGGGCAGGCGCTATGCGGACACGTTGCGCGCGGCGGGCGTGCCGGTCGACTATCGCGAATTCGGTTCGCTGGTGCACGGCTTCGCCAACTTCTTTCCGCTCGGCGGCGACAGCGCGACGGCGACCGCGGCGTCGATTTCGGCGCTGCGGGCCCATCTCACCCGCACCTGAGGTCCGCCGCGAACCCGTCGGTACTCTTGTCGCGTGGCCGCGAAACCGAAGAAGACCGCCAAATACGACCTGAAGGCAGCCGACCGCAAGCGAAACCTGCTCGTGCAGATCGGCCTGACCGCGATCGTGGTCCTGTTCGCCGTCGGAGTGGTGCTCTACATCGTGATGACGAAAGAGGACAAGCCGGCCGCCGGCGAGGCCCACCCGATCCGGGTGTCGTCGGCCGACGTCATCACCGAAGAGGGCAGCTCCGACCCCAAGGCCGTGATCTCGCTCTACGAGGACTTCCTGTGCCCGGCGTGCGGCAACTTCGAGCAGCAGTTCGGCCCCACGATCAACAAGCTGATCGACACGGGCGCGGTGGCCGCCGACTATCACATGGTCTCGATCCTGGACCGGCAGGGCCAGGGCTATTCCACTCGCGCGGCCAACGCCGCCTACTGCGTGGCCGACGAGTCCACCGACGCGTTCCGCCGCTTCCACGCCGCGCTGTTCGCCCAGCAGCCGCCGGAGGGCGTCGGTCCGTTCCCGGACAACGCCCGGTTGATCGAGGTGGCCCGGCAGGCCGGTGTCACCGGCGGGGTGCCCGACTGCATCCGCAGCGAGCGCTACGCCGAGATGGTGAAGGGGCTGGCCACCGCCACCGGCGTGAAGGGGACGCCGACCATCCGGATCAACGGTGAGGACTACAGCCCGACCACACCCGATGCGCTGATCGAGAAGGTGCAGGAGATCGTCGGCCCGGTGCCCGCGCTGGCCGGAGGCGCACCCCCGCCCGCGGCCGATCCGACCCCGCTCGCGCCGCCTCCCGGTCCGGCGCCCGCTCCCGCGCCGTGACGGTGGCCGCGTCCGCCGCCGTGGAACCGGACGGATCCGCCCCGACGACGTCGATGGGTGCGCCGGTGGGCAGGGCGAGCGCGGTATGGGTTCTGACAGCGGGTGTCCTCGGCCTGGCCGCGGCGCTGGCGTTGACGGTCGAGAAGATCGAGATCCTGATCAACCCCGACTACGTGCCGTCCTGCAGCATCAACCCGGTGCTGTCGTGCGGGTCGGTGATGATCACCCCGCAGGCCTCGGTGTTCGGCTTCCCCAACTCGCTGATCGGGGTCGTGGCGTTCAGCGTCGTCGTCGTCACCGGTGTGCTGGCGCTGGCCCGTGTCGAGCTGCCGCGCTGGTACTGGGCCGGACTGGCCATCGGCGCGCTGTTGGGCACCGTGTTCGTGCACTGGCTGATCTATCAGAGCCTGTATCGCATCGGGGCGCTGTGCCCGTACTGCATGGTGGTGTGGGCGGTGACGATCCCGCTGCTGGTCGTGGCGTCGTCGATCGCGCTGCGCGCGCAGGTCACTCGCGGAGTGCTCGCGCACCTGCACACCTGGCGGTGGTCGCTGACCGCGTTGTGGTTCACCGGCCTGGTCCTGCTCATTCTCGTGCGCTTCTGGGATTACTGGTCCACGCTGCTGTAAGCGGCGACGGACGGCAGCGACCGGCGGGTTAAGGTACGGCGTGATCTCGAAAATCTTGGTGGCCAATCGCGGTGAGATCGCGATTCGCGCGTTCCGGGCGGCCTACGAGATGGGAATCACCACGGTCGCGGTCTACGCGCATGAAGACCGCAATTCGTTACACCGACTCAAGGCCGACGAGTCCTACCAGATCGGCGAGACCGGTCATCCGGTGCGCGCGTACCTGTCGGTCGACGAGATCATCCGCGTCGCCCAACACGCCGGCGCCGACGCCGTCTACCCCGGGTACGGCTTCCTGTCGGAGAACCCCGATCTGGCCGCGGCGTGCGCGGCGGCCGGCATCACGTTCGTCGGACCCGACGCCGAGATCCTCGAGCTGACCGGCAACAAGGCGCGCGCGGTGGCCGCGGCCCGCGAGGCCGGGCTGCCGGTGCTGGATTCTTCGCAGCCGTCGGCGTCGGTCGACGAACTCGTGGCCGACGCGGAGTCGATGGAGTTCCCGCTGTTCGTCAAGGCGGTGTCCGGCGGCGGCGGGCGCGGCATGCGGCGGGTCACCGACGCCGAGTCGCTGCCGGAGGCCATCGAGGCGGCCAGCCGGGAGGCGGAGTCGTCGTTCGGCGATGCGACGGTCTACCTCGAGCAGGCGGTGGTCAACCCCCGTCACATCGAGGTGCAGATCCTGGCCGACCAGCACGGCAACGTGATGCACCTGTTCGAGCGCGACTGCAGCGTGCAGCGCCGCCACCAGAAGGTCGTCGAGTTGGCGCCCGCGCCAAACCTGCCCGCCGAGCTGCGCGACCGGATGTGCGCCGACGCGGTCACCTTCGCCCGCCACATCGACTACACCTATGCCGGCACCGTCGAATTCCTGCTCGACGAGCGTGGTCACTACGTGTTCATCGAGATGAACCCGCGTATCCAGGTCGAGCACACCGTCACCGAGGAGATCACCGACGTCGACCTGGTCGGTTGCCAGTTGCGCGTCGCCGACGGGGAAACGCTGGAGGCCATCGGGTTGAGTCAGGAGACGCTGCAGATCCGTGGCGCCGCATTACAGACCCGCATCACCACCGAGGACCCGGCCAACGGATTTCGCCCCGACACCGGGCGCATCAGCAGCTACCGGTCACCCGGTGGTGCGGGGATCCGCCTGGACGGGGCCGCGCACCTGGGCGCCGAGGTCGGCGCCCACTTCGACTCGCTGCTGGTCAAGTTGACGTGCCGGGGCCACGACTTCGGGGCGGCGGTGGCCAGGGCGCGACGTGCGCTCGCCGAGTTCCGGGTGCGGGGCGTCTCGACGAACATCCCGTTCCTGTTGGCCGTCGTCAACGACCCGGACTTCCGGGCGGGCCGGGTCACCACGTCGTTCATCGACGACCGGCCCTACCTGCTGACCGCCCACACCCCGGCCGACCGCGGCACCAAGATCCTCAACTATCTGGCCGACGTGACGGTCAACCAGCCACACGGGCCGCGACCGTCGTCGGTCTACGCGCGCGACAAACTGCCCGACGTCGACATCACGGCGGCGCCGCCGCCGGGCTCCAAACAGCGCCTGACCGAGCTGGGCCCCGAGGGGTTCGCCCGCTGGATGCGGGAATCCAAGGCCGTCGGCCTGACCGAGACCACGTTCCGCGACGCGCATCAGTCGCTGCTGGCCACCCGGGTGCGCACCACCGGGCTGCTGGAAGCATCGCCGTACGTCGCGCGGATGATGCCACAGCTGCTGTCCATCGAATGTTGGGGCGGCGCGACTTACGATGTGGCGCTTCGGTTTCTGAAGGAAGACCCCTGGGAGCGGCTGGCCGCGCTGCGCGAGGCGATTCCCAACATCTGCCTGCAGATGCTGCTGCGTGGGCGCAACACCGTCGGCTACACACCGTATCCGGAGTCGGTGACCAAGGCGTTCGTCGAGGAGGCGACCGCGACGGGCATCGACATCTACCGCATCTTCGACGCGCTGAACAACGTCGAGTCCATGCGCCCCGCCATCGATGCGGTGCGCGAAACCGGTACGGCCATCGCCGAAGTGGCGATGAGCTACACCGGCGACCTGTCGGACCCCGCCGAGAACCTCTACACCCTGGACTACTACCTCAAGCTGGCCGAGCAGATCGTCGACGCCGGCGCGCATGTACTAGCCATCAAGGACATGGCCGGGCTGTTGCGGCCGCCGGCCGCCGCGACGCTGGTCGGCGCGCTGCGCAGCAGGTTCGATCTGCCGGTGCACGTGCATACCCACGACACGCCAGGCGGGCAGTTGGCCACCTATGTCGCGGCCTGGCAGGCAGGCGCGGACGCCGTCGACGGCGCCGCCGCACCGTTGGCGGGCACCACCAGCCAGCCGGCGTTGAGTTCGATCGTGGCCGCGGCGGCGCACACCGAATACGACACCGGGATATCGCTGCCCGGGGTGTGCGAGCTGGAACCGTACTGGGAGGCGCTGCGAAAGGTGTACGCGCCCTTCGATGTTGCCGCCTCCGGTCCTCCTTCGCCGACCGGTCGGGTGTATCACCACGAGATCCCCGGTGGTCAGTTGTCGAACCTGCGTCAGCAGGCGATCGCGTTGGGGCTCGGCGACCGGTTCGAGGAGATCGAAACCAACTACGCTGCGGCCGACCGTATCCTGGGCCGGCTGGTGAAGGTGACCCCGTCGTCGAAGGTGGTCGGCGACCTGGCGCTGGCGCTCGTCGGCGCGGGGGTCAGCGCCGACGAGTTCGCCTCGGAACCATCACGATTCGACATTCCGGAATCAGTCATCGGGTTCCTGCGCGGTGAGCTGGGCGACCCGCCGGGCGGGTGGCCCGAACCGTTCCGGACCAAGGCGCTGGACGGCCGCCCGCCGGCCAAGCCCACCGCGGAGCTCAGCGCACAGGACGAGGCGGCGTTGGCCGAGCCCGGCGTGACCCGTCAGGCCACGCTCAACCGGCTGCTGTTTCCGGGGCCTACAGAGGAATTCCAGGCCCACCGCGAGCTCTACGGCGACACCTCCAGCCTGTCGGCCAACCAGTTCTTCTACGGCCTGCGCCACGGCGACGAGCACCGGGTGCGGCTGGAACGCGGTGTGGAGTTGCTCATCGGCCTCGAGGCCATCTCCGACCCCGACGAACGCGGTATGCGCACCGTGATGTGCATCTTCAACGGACAGCTGCGACCGGTGATCGTGCGCGACCGCAGCATCGCCAGCGCGGTGCCCGCCGCGGAGAAGGCGGACCGGACCAACCCCGATCACGTCGCCGCCCCGTTCGCCGGGGTGGTGTCGGTGGCGGTGGCCGAGGGCGACCGGGTCGAGGCCGGCCAGACCGTCGCGACCATCGAGGCGATGAAGATGGAGGCCGCGATCACCGCGCCCAAGGCGGGCGAGGTCAGCCGGGTGGCGGTGGCCGCCACGGCTCAGGTCGAAGGTGGCGATCTGCTGGTGGTGGTCAGCTGACCCGCATCGTCGCCGGCGAGCTGGGTGGTCGTCGAATCACGGTGCCACGCAGCGGAACCCGACCGACCTCCGATCGAGTGCGCGAGGCGTTGTTCAACCTGTTGACGGCGCGTATCGAGCTGACCGGCGCGACGGTGCTCGATCTGTACGCCGGCTCGGGTGCGCTGGGTCTGGAGGCGTACTCGCGCGGGGCGGCGTCGGCGGTCTTCGTGGAGTCCGATCAGCGGGCGGCCGCCGTCGTCGAGAAGAACATCGCCGCGCTCGGCGTCGCCGGGGCGACGGTGCGGCGTGCGCCGGTCGCGACCGTGCTACGCGCGGGCAGCAGCAGACCGGTCGATCTGGTCTTCGCCGACCCGCCCTATGACATCGACGCCGCCGAGGTCGAGATGGTGCTCACCGTGCTCGTCGACGGCGGCTGGACCGCCCCGGGCACGGTGGTCGTCGTCGAACGCCCGGCGTCGGCGCCGGCGCTGACGTGGCCGGACGGGTGGCGGGTGTGGCCGTCGCGCACCTACGGTGACACCCGCCTGGAGATCGCGTCTGAGCTGCCCTGATACCGTCACGCTCATGAGCGGCGCGGTATGCCCGGGCTCCTTCGACCCGGTGACACTCGGCCACGTCGACGTCTTCGAGCGTGCGGCGGCGCAGTTCGACGAGGTCGTGGTGGCGGTGCTGATCAACCCCAACAAGAAGGGGATGTTCGACCTCGACGAGCGCATCGCGATGATCGAGGAGTCCACCACGCACCTGCCGAATCTGCGGGTGGAGTCGGGCGAGGGGCTCGTCGTCGATTTCGTGAGGTCGCGGGGCCTGACCGCGATCGTCAAGGGGCTGCGCACCGGCACCGACTTCGAATACGAACTGCAGATGGCTCAGATGAACAAGCACGTTGCCGGCGTCGACACCTTCTTCGTCGCGACGGCCCCGCGGTTTTCGTTCGTGTCCTCGTCGTTGGCCAAGGAGGTCGCGTCCATGGGCGGCGACGTCTCGGAGTTGTTGCCCGGCCCCGTCAACACCCGGCTTCAGGAGAAGCTGCAGGGTTAGCTCGCCGGCCTCCCGGGTAAGCAGTCGACGGCGCACAGCCCTGCGCACAGACCACCAATATCCAGGAGCACCACCATGGCGAAGACCTTCGTCCAGTCGACCGACGACGTCGTCAAATTCCTCACCGACCAGCACAACCTGATCAAGGACATGTTCGACGACGTGCTCAGCGCGTCCGACGACAAGGCCCGCGAGAAGGCGTTCACCGACCTGCGCCAACTGCTCGCGGTGCATGAGACCGCCGAGGAGATGGTCGTCCATCCGCGTGCCCGCCATGTCATCGCCGACGGCGAGGCCGTGGTCGACGCCCGGCTCAAAGAAGAGCACGAGGCCAAGGAGTTCTTGTCGCGCCTGGAGAAGATGGACATCGGGTCCAAGGATTTCCTCACCGAGCTCACCAAGTTCCGTGACGACGTCGTCGAGCATGCGGCGCTCGAGGAACTCGAGGAATTCAGCCATCTGCAGAAGAACCTCGACAGCGACGACCTCGAGCGGATGGCCGGTGCCGTGCAGGCCGCCGAGGCCATCGCACCGACGCGCCCGCACGCCGGCGTGGAGTCGGCCAAGGCCAACTTCGCCGTCGGCCCGTTCGCGTCGATGCTCGACCGCGCACGGGACGCGATCGGCGCGGCGCTGCGCTGAACGTGTTGCCAAATTCGCCGAAACTGTATTCCAGCAGGCCGCCGCCCGCGTTTTGTCTGCTGGAATACAGTTTCGCGGAATTTCGGCGACACACCGACCCAGGTAGCTGAGTCACAGACGTAACACCAGGCACACTGGTCACTGTCAACTACGCCTGGAGGGTGTTGCCGTGTACCGAGTTTTTGAAGCGCTCGACGAGCTGGGCGCAATAGTCGAAGAAGCGCGCGGCGTGCCGATGACGGCCGGCTGCGTGGTGCCCCGCGGCGATGTCCTCGAGCTCATCGACGACATCAAGGACGCCATCCCCGGCGAACTCGACGACGCCCAGGATGTGCTGGACGCCCGCGACGCGTTGCTGCGCGAGGCCAAGGAGCACGCCGACTCGATGGTGTCGACGGCGTCGGCGGAGGCCGACTCGCTGGTCAACCACTCGCGCGCCGAGGCCGACCGGTTGCTCGCCGACGCCAAGGCGCAGGCCGACCGGATGGTCGCCGAGGCCCGCCAGCACAGCGAACGGATGGTCACCGAGGCACGCGAGGAGGCCACCCGCCTGGCCGCCACCGCCAAGCGCGAGTACGAGGCCAGCACCGGCCGGGCCAAGACCGAGGCCGACCGGCTCATCGAGAGCGGCAACCTCGCATACGAGAAGGCCGTGCAGGAAGGCATCAAGGAGCAGCAGCGGCTGGTCGCCCAGACCGAGATCGTCAACACCGCGACGGCGGAGGCGACCCGGCTCATCGACTCCGCCCACGCCGAGGCCGACCGGCTGCGTGGCGAGTGCGACATCTACGTCGACAGCAAGCTGGCCGAGTTCGAGGAGTTCCTCAACGGAACCCTGCGCTCGGTGGGCCGCGGCCGCCACCAGCTACGCACCGCCGCGGGCACCCACGACTACGCAGCGCGGTAGTTCGCCCGGCGCTCGCCGTAGAATGGGAACATATGGCGACGCATGCGAGCGCGGCGGCGCGCCGCGCATCTGAATCACCGCTCGTCCTCAACGTCTCCCGGCTGGGCAGGCGACCGGGGGCGATGCTGACCCTCGCCGAGACCGTGGCCAGCCCGTCGCGCATCGGGCTGGACCTGGTGGCGATCGAGAAGGGCGCTTCGTTGACCCTCGATCTGCGCATCGAGTCGGTCTCGGAGGGTGTGCTGGTCAGCGGCACGGTGTCGGCCCAGACCACGGGGGAGTGCGCCCGGTGCCTCACGCCGGTCACCGGCCAGGTCGAGATCGAGCTGGCCGAGCTGTTCGCCTATCCGGACAGCATCACCGACGAGACCACCGAGGACGACGAGGTCGGCCGGGTCAGCCAGGGCCCCGGCGCCGACACCGTCGACATCGAGCAGCCGATCATCGATGCGGTCGGGCTGGCGCTGCCGTTCGCGCCGCTGTGCGGTCCCGACTGCACCGGCCTTTGCGCGCAGTGTGGTGTGCGACTGGCCACCGCCGAGCCCGGACACCACCACGAGCAGATCGACCCGCGGTGGGCCAAGCTCGCGGACATGTTCGACAATGAGGGCCGTGACTGACCGGACGCCGCTGCTCGACGCGCTGGGGGTGTCGCTACCCGACGAACTGCTCACGCTCGCGCTGACTCACCGCAGCTTCTCCTACGAGCACGGCGGGCTGCCGACCAACGAACGACTGGAGTTCCTGGGCGACGCGGTGCTCGGGCTGACGATCACCGAGGAGCTGTACCGGCGTCATCCCGACCGCCCCGAGGGCGACCTGGCCAAGTTGCGCGCCAGCATCGTCAACACCCAGGCGCTCGCCGAGGTCGCGCGCCAGCTCTCCGACGGCGGGCTGGGCGCCTACGTGTTGCTGGGCAAAGGCGAGGAGAACTCCGGGGGTGCGGACAAGGCCAGCATTCTCGCCGACGGTCTCGAATCACTGCTCGGCGCAATCTATCTGGAGCACGGCATCACGATCGCGCGCGACGTGATCCTGCGGTTGTTCAGCAAGCTGCTCGACACCGCGCCGACACTGGGCGCCGGTCTGGACTGGAAGAGCAGCCTGCAGGAGTTGACCGCGGCGCGTGGGCTGGGCGCACCGTCCTACGTGGTCACCTCGACGGGTCCGGACCACGACAAGGAGTTCACCGCGACGGTGATCGTCACCGACATCGAGTACGGAAAGGGCGTCGGCCGCAGCAAGAAAGAGGCCGAACTCAAGGCGGCCGCGGCGGCCTGGACCGCTCTCGAGGCCGCAGACGTCGATGCCTGAACTGCCCGAAGTCGAGGTCGTTCGGCGAGGGTTGGCCGCGCATGTGGTGGACCGGACCATCATTGCGGTGCGCGTACATCACCCGCGTGCGGTGCGCCGCCACGAGGCGGGCCCGGCGGACCTGACCGCGCGTCTGCTCGGGTCGCGGATCGTCGGCACCGGCCGCCGCGGCAAGTACCTGTGGCTGGCGTTGGACGACGGGTCGGCGCTGGTGGTTCACCTCGGGATGAGCGGGCAGATGCTCCTGGGCAGCCTGCCCGACGAGCGTCATCTGCGCATCGCGGCGCTGCTCGACGACGGCACCGCGATGAGCTTCGTCGACCAGCGCACGTTCGGGGGCTGGCTGCTGGCCGATCTGGTGACCGTCGACGGCAGCGAGGTTCCGGTGCCCGTCGCACACCTGGCCCGCGACCCGCTGGACCCGTCATTCGACCGCGATGCCGTCGTTACGGTGTTGCGCCGCAAGCACTCCGAGATCAAGCGTCAGCTGCTGGACCAGACGGTGGTTTCGGGTATCGGCAACATCTACGCCGACGAGGCGCTGTGGCGTGCACGCATCAACGGCGCGCGACTGGCCTCGGCGCTGACCCGTCGCCAGTTGGCCGGTGTGCTCGACGCGGCGGCCGAGGTGATGACCGAGGCGCTGGCCCAGGGCGGCACGTCGTTCGACTCGCTGTATGTCAACGTCAACGGCGAGTCCGGCTACTTTGAGCGGTCGCTGGACGCCTACGGCCGCGAGGGTGAGCCATGCCGGCGCTGCGGCGCGGTGATGCGGCGGGAGAAGTTCATGAACCGCTCGTCGTTCTACTGCCCGAAATGCCAGCCCCGCCCGCGACTCCGCCGCCAAGACCCCGCCGAACGTTGATTACCGCGCCAAAAATTGGCGAAATCTCGCGCGGTAATCAACGTTCGGCCCCCTGTGTGGGGACGCGGTAGAAAGAGATCGTGACAGAACTGTGGGTGGAGCGCACCGGGGTGCGCCGCTATATCGGGCGCAGCGCGCGCGGCGCCGAGGTGCAGGTCGGCAACGAGGACGTCGAGGGTGTGTTCACTCCCGGTGAGCTGATGAAGATCGCGCTGGCCGCGTGCAGCGGCATGGCCAGCGACGCGCCGCTGCGTCGACGACTCGGCGACGACTACCGCACGACGATCAGGGTCTCCGGCGCCGCCGACCGCGAGCAGGAGCGCTACCCGCGGCTCGAGGAGCAGATGGAACTCGATCTGTCCGGCCTCTCGGAAGGTGAGCGGGCGCGGGTGCTCACCGTCGTCGAGCGCGCCATCGACCAAGTCTGCACGGTGGGTCGCACCCTGAAATCCGGGGCGGAAGTGACGTTTGAGGTCAATGATGCAGGAGTTAGCTGAGGTACGCCTCACCGCCTGGGTGCACGGGCATGTCCAGGGGGTCGGGTTTCGATGGTGGACCCGGTCACGGGCGTTGGAACTCGGCCTGACCGGATACGCCGCCAACAGGCCTGACGGCCGAGTGCAGGTGGTCGCGCAGGGCCCGCGCGAGAACTGTCAACGCCTACTTGACCTGCTGCGAAGCGGTAAAACGCCCGGTCGCGTCGACAACGTCGTCGCCGACTTCACAGAATCACGCGACTCGCTAGAAGGCTTCACCGAGCGATAGCCCACTCGCCGGTAGTGTGGCACGTCGTGCACCTCAAGAGTCTGACGCTGAAGGGCTTCAAGTCCTTTGCTTCGCCCACGACTCTGCGCTTCGAGCCGGGAATCACCTGCGTCGTCGGCCCCAACGGGTCGGGCAAGTCCAACGTCGTCGACGCGCTCACCTGGGTGATGGGCGAGCAGGGCGCCAAGACGCTGCGCGGCGGCAAGATGGAGGACGTCATCTTCGCCGGGACCTCGTCACGGCCACCGCTGGGCCGCGCCGAGGTCACCGTGACGATCGACAACTCCGACAGCTCGCTGCCGATCGAGTACTCCGAGGTGTCGATCACCCGCCGGATGTTCCGCGACGGCGGCAGCGAATACGAGATCAACGGCACCAGTTGCCGACTGATGGATGTACAGGAACTGCTGTCGGACTCGGGCATCGGCCGTGAGATGCACGTGATCGTCGGGCAGGGCAAGCTCGCCGAGATCCTGGAATCGCGTCCGGAGGACCGCCGCGCGTTCATCGAGGAAGCCGCCGGCGTGCTCAAGCACCGCAAGCGCAAGGAGAAGGCGGTCCGCAAGCTCGACGCGATGTCGGCGAACCTGGCGCGGCTGACCGACCTGACCACCGAGTTGCGACGCCAACTCAAGCCGCTGGGCAGGCAGGCCGAGATGGCCCGTCGCGCCCAGACCATCCAGGCCGATCTGCGCGACGCACGGCTGCGGCTGGCCGCCGACGACCTGGTCACCCGCACCGCCGAATTCGAGAACACCAACCAGGCCGAGACCACGCTGCGGCGCGAACACGACGAGCTGACCACCCGGCTGGAGGCCAAGACCGTCGAGTTGAATTCGCACGAGACCGAGGTCGGCACTCTCAGCGAGCGTGCAGAAGCCGCCCAGCAGACCTGGTTCGCGCTGTCCGCGCTGGCCGAGCGGGTGAGCGCGACGGTGCGCATCGCCAGCGAACGCGCCCAACACCTCGAGGCCGAACCGGAGGCGTCCACCGGCCCCGATCCCGACGAACTCGAGGCTCGCGCCGAGGAGGTGGCCGCCCAGGAGCGCCAGCTGCTCGACGAGCTGGCCGAGTCGAAGGCGCGACAGGAGGCGGCCCGCGCCGAGCTCACCGAGCGCGAACGGGTGGCCGCCGAGGCTGAACGCGCCCATCTGGCCGCAGTCCGCGCGGAGGCCGACCGTCGCGAGGGGTTGGCCCGGCTGGCGGGTCAGGTCGACACCATGCGCACCCGGGTGGAATCCATCGACGAGACCGTCGCGCGGTTGTCCGGGACCATCGAGGAGGCTGCGGCCAAGGCGCAACAGGCGCAGGCGGAATTCGAGAATGTGCAGCGGCGCGTCGGTGAGCTCGACGCCGGTGAGGTGGGCCTCGACGAGCAGCACGACCGCTCGGTCGCCGCGCTGCGGCTGGCCGACGAACGCGTTGCCGAACTGCAGGCGGCCGAGCGCGCCGCGGAACGACGGGTGGCCTCGCTGCGGGCCCGCATCGAGGCGCTGTCGGTCGGCCTGGACCGCAAGGACGGCGCCGCGTGGCTGCAGAAAAACCTCGGTGGCTCAGGGCTTTTCGGATCCATCGCAAATCTGCTCAAAGTGCGGCCGGGCTACGAGGGGGCGGTGGCTGCTGCACTGGGCGCCGCGGCCGACGCCGTCGCCGCCGAGAACCTCGGCGCGGCCCATGCCGCGGTCGCGGCGCTGAAGAACTCCGACGGTGGGCGCGCGGCGATCGTGCTCGGCGACTGGCCCCATGACGCCGCACCGCCCGCGGGCCCGCCGCCCGCCGACGCGGTGTGGGCGGTGGACCTGGTCGAGGCCCCGCCGCGGCTGCGGGGCGCGGTCAGCGCCATGCTCTCGGGCGTCGCGGTGGTTCGCGACCTGCAGACGGCACTCGATGTGGTGGCGGCGCGACCGAACCTGCGTGCGGTCACCGCCGAGGGAGATCTCGTCGGCCCCGGCTGGGTCAGCGGCGGATCGGACCGCAAACAGACCACGCTCGAGATCGCCTCGGAGGTCGAGAAGGCCCGCGAGGAGTTGGCCGAGGCGGAGAACCAGACCGGCGAACTGTCCGCGGCGCTGTCCGGTGCGCTGGCCGAACAGTCCGCGCGCCAGGACGCCGCCGAGCAGGCGCTGGCCGCGCTCAACGAATCCGACGCCGCGATCTCGGCTATCTACGAACAACTGGGCCGGCTGGGCCAGGACGCCCGCGCCGCCGACGACGAGTGGCAGCGACGCGTCAAGCAACGCGACGAGTTGGAGGCGGGCCGCGCGCAGACCCTCGAGGAACTCGTCGAACTCGAGCAGCGGCTGCACAACGCGCAGCAGGAGCCCACCGTCGACGCCGAACCCGTCGACCGGCAGGAGTCGATGGCCGAGGCCGAGGCCGCCCGCGCGGCAGAAGTCGAGGCGCGGCTGGCCGTGCGCACCGCCGAGGAGCGCGCCAACGCCGTTCGTGGACAAGCTGATTCACTTCGCCGCGCGGCCACCGCCGAGCGTGAGGCGCGGTTGCGCGCGCAACGGGCGCGCGAAGCGCGGATGCACGCGGCGGCCGTCGCGGCCGCGGTCGCCGAGTCCGGACGCCTCATCGCGCACCGGCTCGGCGTCGCGGTGACGGTGGCGTCGCGAGCGCGCGACGAGGTCGCCGCCGAACGGCAGCGCCGGGCGGAGGCCCTGGCCAGGGCCCGCGAGGAGGTCGGCGAACTGAGCACCAGGATCGCCGCGCTGACCGACTCGTTGCACCGCGACGAAATGGCCAAAGCCCAAGCGGCACTGCGCATCGAGCAACTCGAGCAGCACGTCCTCGAACAGTTCGGCATGGCGGCCGCGGACCTGGTCGCCGAATACGGCCCCGACGTGCCGCTGCCGCCGTCGGAACTGGAGATGGCCGAATACGAGCAGGCCCGCGAACGCGGGGAGCAGGTGACCGCCCCCGCACCCATGCCGTTCGACCGGCCCACCCAGGAACGACGCGCCAAGAAGGCCGAACGCGAACTCAACGAACTGGGCCGGGTGAACCCGCTGGCGCTGGAGGAGTTCGCCGCGCTGGAGGAGCGCTACAACTTCCTGTCCACCCAACTGGAGGATGTCAAGGCGGCCCGCAAGGACCTGCTCGACGTCATCGACGACGTCGACGCGCGCATCCTGCAGGTGTTCACCGAGGCCTACACGGACGTGGAACGCGAGTTCCGCGAAGTGTTTTCGACGCTGTTCCCCGGTGGCGAGGGCCGGCTGTTGCTCACCGAACCCGACAACATGCTCACCACCGGCATCGAGGTCGAGGCCCGCCCGCCGGGCAAGAAGATCAAGCGGCTCTCGCTGTTGTCGGGTGGGGAGAAGTCGCTGACGGCGGTCGCGATGCTGGTGGCGATCTTCCGGGCCAGGCCCTCGCCGTTCTACGTGATGGACGAGGTCGAGGCCGCGCTCGACGACGTCAACCTGCGCCGCCTGCTCAGCCTGTTCGAGCAGTTGCGCACCCAGTCGCAGCTGATCGTCATCACCCATCAGAAGCCGACCATGGAGGTCGCCGACGCCCTGTACGGGGTGACCATGCGCGACGACGGCATCACCGCGGTGATCAGCCAGCGGATGCGCGGTCAGGAACTCGTCGGCGCCGCCAATTAGCGACTTGTGCGCGTTGACAACGCCCGTCAGCGCAACAAAATGCGCACAAATCGCGTCTGAAACAATGGCGGCGTGACGGAAGGTCTGTGGATCGCGGTCGCGGTCATCGCTGTTGTGCTGGTTGCCGCGCTGATCATCGGTTTGGTGCGCTACCGGCGCAGGCAGATCAGGTTGTCCTCCCCGGACACCGCCACACCCGTCGACCGCTCCGGCGGCTACACCACCTCATCGGGCATCACCTTCGCGCAGTCGGCGCCGGCCGAACCGGTCGAACGGATCGACACCACCGGGCTTCCCGGCGTCGGTGACGACGCCGCCGTCCCACGCGACGCGCCGAAACGACCGATCGCCGACGTCGCGCTTCCTGAGCCGCCCCAGCCGCCCGTTGTAGAGCCACCCGTCGTCGAGCCGAAGCCCACCGACGAGATCGCCCCGACCGAGGGCCGGCTGGAGCGCCTGCGGGGACGGCTGGCGAAATCGCAGAACACCCTCGGCCGCAGCATGCTGGGCCTGCTCGGCGGCGGTGACCTCGACGAGGACTCCTGGGAGGCGATCGAGGACACCTTGCTGATCGCCGACCTGGGGCCCGTCGTCACCGAATCGGTGGTCGGCGCGCTGCGGTCACGAATGGCCAGCCGCAACGTCCGCACCGAAAGCGAGGTGCGCGAGGTGCTGCGCGAGGTCCTCATCACCGAACTGCGACCCGACCTGGACCGGTCCATCAAGGCGCTGCCGCACGCCGACAAACCGTCGGTGCTGCTGGTGGTCGGGGTCAACGGCACCGGCAAGACGACGACCGTCGGCAAGTTGGCGCGGGTGCTGGTCGCCGACGGGCGGCGGGTGGTGCTCGGCGCGGCCGACACCTTCCGCGCCGCGGCCGCGGACCAACTGCAGTCCTGGGCGTCGCGGGTGGGCGCGCAGGTGGTGCGCGGCCCCGAGGGGGCCGATCCGGCGTCGGTGGCGTTCGACGCGGTGGACAAGGGCATCGAGTCGGGCGCGGACGTCGTCGTCATCGACACCGCGGGCCGGTTGCACACCAAGACCGGCCTGATGGACGAACTGGGCAAGGTCAAGCGCGTGGTGAGCCGGCGCGCCGAGGTCGACGAGGTGCTGCTGGTGCTGGACGCGACGATCGGGCAGAACGGTTTGCCGCAGGCCCGGGTGTTCGCCGAGGTCGTGGACATCACCGGGGTGGCGCTGACCAAACTCGACGGCACGGCCAAGGGCGGCATCGTATTCCGCGTGCAGCAGGAACTGGGCGTGCCGGTCAAACTGGTCGGTCTCGGCGAGGGGCCCGACGACCTGGCGCCCTTCGAACCGGCGGCCTATGTCGACGCGTTGCTCGGCGAGACGCGCGGTGAAACACGAGCGTAACCGTGCGGGCCGGTGCGTTCACATTCCGGAAACGTCAGCGCATCACCGGCGAAACGGCGGCGTTTGAGTCTTCTCGGGAGGCCGATGCTTTCGGCGCACTTCCCAAGGAGGTTCACACAAAGTGGTTTCAGCCTTACCTCTAGCTCTACCCGACGACGCCTTCGCACCGTTCGGCCCCGACGGGCTGAGTTCGGGCGACACGGCGTGGGTGCTCGCCGCGGCGGCGCTCGTGTTGTTCATGACACCGGGCCTGGCGTTCTTCTACGGCGGACTGTCCCGCCAGAAGTCGGTCCTCAACATGATGATGATGTCGTTCGGGTCGCTGGGCCTGGTCAGCGTCATCTATGTGCTGTGGGGCTACTCGATGTCGTTCGCGTCGGCACACACCGGGCAGAGCGACATCCTGGGGATCTTCGACAACCCGTTCTCGTTGTTCGGCCTGAGTCAGCTGTTGGAGACCAGAGAAGTCGCCGGCGAGTCGCTGTTCGTGCTCGGCGGGTTCGGCTCGGTGCCCGCCATCGTCTGGGCCGGATTCCAACTGACCTTCGCGGTGATCACCGTGGCGCTGATCAGTGGCGCGGTGGCCGAGCGGGTGAAGTTCGGCACCTGGCTGGTGTTCGGCGGGCTGTGGGTGACCCTGGTGTATTTCCCTCTGGCGCACATGGTCTGGGGCGGAGGCCTGTTGTCGGGCGCCGAGAACAGCATCGCGTCGTGGCTGTTCGGGTACGACGCTGACGCGGGGGCGGCCAACGTCGCACCGATCGACTTCGCGGGCGGCACCGTCGTGCACATCAACGCCGGGATGGCGGCGCTGGTGCTGGTGATCCTGATCGGCAAGCGCACCAACTTCGGCAGGATGGCGTTTCGCCCGCACAACATCCCGTTCGTGATGCTCGGCGCGGCGATCCTGTGGTTCGGCTGGTACGGCTTCAACGTCGGGTCCGAAGGCGCCGCGGACATGATCGCCGGACAGGTGTGGGTCAACACGACCGCGGCCACCGCGGCGGCAATGCTGGGCTGGTTGGTGGTGGAGCGCATTCGTGACGGCCACGCCACCAGCGTCGGCGCCGCATCGGGCATCGTCGCCGGTCTGGTCGCGATCACCCCGGCCTGCGGGGCACTGTCACCGGTCGGGTCGCTGATCCTGGGTGCCGTCGCGGGCATGCTCTCGGCGTTGGCGATCAGCCTGAAGTACAAGCTCGGCTACGACGACTCACTCGACGTGGTGGGCGTGCACCTGGTGTCGGGGCTGTGGGGCACCGTCGCCATCGGCCTGCTGGCCACCGAAACGGGCCTGTTCTACGGCGGCGGCGCGGCGCAGTTGGTCGTACAGGTTGTGATCGCCGCGGCGGCAGTGGTGTTCACTGGCATCATGACCGCCATCATCGCCTTCGTCGTGAAGCCGATGGGGTGGCGCGTCAGCAAGGAAGACGAGGACACCGGCATCGATGAGACCCAGCATGCCGAAACGGCTTATGAACTCGTCTGATCGGCAACAATTTCATCGGAAGGGATCGACCACATGAAGCTGATTACTGCGATCATCAAGCCGTTCACGCTCGAAGACGTGAAGACCGGTCTCGAACAAACGGGCATCCTCGGTATGACCGTCAGTGAGGTGCAGGGCTACGGCCGGCAGAAGGGGCACACCGAGGTGTACCGCGGCGCGGAGTACTCCGTGGACTTCGTGCCAAAGGTGCGGGTGGAGGTCGTGGTCGACGACGCCGCGGTCGACAAGGTGGTGGACGTGATCGTGCAGGCCGCGCGCACCGGCAAGATCGGCGACGGCAAGGTGTGGGTCAGCCCCGTCGAAACGGTGGTGCGGGTCCGCACCGGCGAACGCGGAGCCGACGCCCTTTGAGTTCCGCGCGCAACTGAGAAGTGGACTCCTGACCATGCCCGTGTCCGGTCGATGGTCAGGGGAAGACAACGAAATGGCAACGCAGAAACCAGATCCCGCCGCCGGAGCGCCTCGAGGAGGAACTCCGGCGGCGGCCGGAGTCGGTGGCCCGTCGGCTCCGGTGGGTACCCCGCGGCCAGCGACGGACCTGACCGCCGCCGCCGAGCAACTCGTCACCGGCAGCGCTCAACCTCTGGAGCCGGCGGCGCTGCGGCGGGCTTTGTTGGAGCTGCACGAATTCTGGTTCACGGCAAAGGCGGCCGAGATCGGTGTCACCGAGACCAGCGGCTTCGCGATCGTCGCGACCGGTGGGCTCGGGCGCGGCGAGCTGGTGCCGTACTCCGATCTGGACCTGATGCTGCTGCACGACGGCATGCCGCGCGAGCAGGTCGGCCGGATCGCGGAGCTGCTGTGGTACCCGTTGTGGGACGCCAACATCCGCATCGATCACAGCGTGCGCACGGTGCCGGAGGCGTTGGCTGTCGCCGGTGAGGACATCTCGGCCGGGCTGGCGATGCTGGAGGCCAGGCACATCGCGGGCGATCCAGCATTGTCGTCGTCGCTGATCGGCGGGGCCCGGCGGCAGTGGCGCACCGGAATCGCTTCGCGCTTCGAAGAACTGGTGAATCAGACCGAAGCGCGCTGGCAGCGCAGCGGGCAGATCGCACACCGCGCCGAGCCGGACCTCAAATGCGGTCGCGGGGGGCTGCGCGATGTGCAACTGCTCAACGCGCTCGCGATCGCGCAGTTGGCCGACGTGTACCCGAACCGGTCGTCGGCGTCGCTGATCGCCAGCCTGGGTGACGCGCACATGGCGCTGCTCAACGTCCGCACCGAACTGCACCGGGTGTCCGGCAGTGGGCGCGAACTGCTGCTGGCTCAGCACGCCGACGAGATCGGCGCCGCGCTGCACATCGGCGACCGGTTCGACCTGGCCCGCATGCTTTCCGATGCGGCCCGCACGATCAGCTTCTACGTCGACGCGGGGTTGCGTACCGCGGCGAACGCGCTGCCCCGCCGGGGTTTGGCGGCATTCCGTCGTCCCGTTCGCCGCCCCCTCGACGAGGGCGTCGTCGAGTTCGCCGGGGAGGTCATCCTGGCCCGCGACGCCCGGCCCGAGCGCGACCCCGGACTGATCCTGCGGGTGGCGGCCGCCTCGGCCGCGACCGGGCTGCCGATGGCGGCGGCCACGCTGGGCCGGCTCGCCGAGAGCGCGCCCGAACTGCGCGCCCCGTGGCCGCGTCAGGCGCTCAAGGACCTGTTGGTGATGCTCGCGGCGGGCCCGGCGGTGGTGGCCACCATCGAGGCGCTCGACCGCACCGGCCTGTGGGGCAGGCTGTTCCCGGAATGGGGAGCGGTGCGCGACCTTCCGCCGCGCGATATCATCCACATCTGGACAGTCGACCGTCATCTGGTCGAAACCGTCGCGCAGGCAAGCGCTTTCACCACCCGCGTGTCCCGCCCGGATCTGCTGCTGCTCGGTGCGCTGTGTCATGACATCGGCAAGGGCCGCGGCGGCGACCACAGCGTCATCGGCGCGGAATTGGCCACCCAGATCGGCACCCGGTTGGGGTTGTGGCCCTCCGACGTCGAGTTGTTGTCCAAGTTGGTGCGTCATCACCTGCTGCTTCCGCACACCGCGACCCGTCGCGACCTCCAGGACCCCGACACCATCGCGGCGGTGGCCGACGCACTCGACGGCGACCTCGTGCTGCTGGAGTTGCTTGCCGTGCTGACCGAAGCGGACTCGCTGGCCACCGGTCCGGGCGTGTGGGGGGACTGGCGGGCGTCGCTGGTCGGCGACTTGGTGCGCCGGTGCAGGCTGGTGATGGCCGGTGAGCCGCTGCCGCAGCCCGATCCCATTGACCCACACTATCTTTCGCTGGCCTCTGATGTGGGCGTGCACGTCGAACTCAGCCCCGGCGACGGCGCGCACATCTACCACGTCACGATGATCGCGCCGGACCGCCCCGGGCTGCTGTCCAAGGCCGCGGGCGTGCTGGCCCTCAACGCGCTGCGGGTGCACTCCGCGTCGGTCAACGGCCACCAGGGTACGGCGATCAACACGTTCGTCGTCTCGCCCCATTTCGGATCCCCGCCGGCGGCCGGGCTGTTGCGGCAGCAGTTCATCCTGGCCCTGGACGGCGAACTGGACGTGCTGGCGTCGCTGGACAAACGCGACGACGACTCCGCGCAGCACGGCGCCACCCGCGCCGGGCAGGTGCCAGACGCGGTGCCGATCAGCCACGCGCCCGCACCGCCGCGCGTGCTGTGGGCGACCGGAGCGACGCCTGGTGAGCTGGTGGTGCAGGTCCGCAGCACCGACCGCGCCGGGTTGTTGGCGCGGCTGACCGCCGTCTTCGAACGTGACGACGTGGACATCGCGTGGGCGAAGGTCACCACCATGGGCTCGTCGGTGGTCGATGTGTTCGGCATCACGGTGGCGGGCGACAGCGCGATCGTGCGTGAGGCGATCGAGCGCGACCTGTATGCGGCGCTGCCCGCACCTCCGAAGCGGAAATCCGACGCCGGTTAGGCTGGACAGCGTGTTTGAATCGCTGTCCGACCGGTTGACCGGCGCCCTGCAGGGGCTGCGTGGCAAGGGACGGTTGACCGACGCCGATATCGACGCGACCACCCGCGAGATACGGCTGGCGCTGCTGGAAGCCGACGTGTCGCTACCCGTGGTGCGTGACTTCGTGGCCCGCATCAAGGAACGCGCCAAGGGCGCGGAGGTGTCCGAGGCGCTCAACCCCGCCCAGCAGGTCGTCAAGATCGTCAACGACGAACTGATCGCCATCCTCGGCGGCGAGACGCGCCAGCTGGCGTTCGCCAAGACCCCGCCGACCGTGATCATGCTCGCGGGCCTGCAGGGCTCTGGTAAGACCACGCTGGCCGGCAAACTCGCGAAATGGCTTCGCGGACAAGGTAACAGGCCGCTGTTGGTGGCGTGTGACCTGCAGCGGCCGGGCGCGGTCAGCCAGCTGCAGATCGTCGGCGAACGCGCGGGCGTCGACGTGTTCGCCCCGCATCCCGGGGTGGGCCCGGAGGGCCAGGCCGAGGGAGCGGCGCCCGGTGACCCGGTCGCGGTGGCCGCTGCCGGCCTGCAGGAGGCCAAGGACAAGCTCTACGACGTCGTCATCGTCGACACCGCCGGCCGGTTGGGCATCGACGAGGAGTTGATGAGCCAGGCCGCCGCGATCCGCGACGCCGTCAACCCCGACGAAGTGCTGTTCGTGCTCGACGCGATGATCGGCCAGGACGCCGTCACGACGGCCGAGTCGTTCCGTGAGGGCGTCGGGTTCACCGGCGTGGTGCTGACCAAGCTCGACGGCGACGCGCGCGGCGGTGCGGCGCTGTCGGTGCGCGAGATCACCGGCGTGCCGATCCTGTTCGCGTCGGCGGGTGAGAAGCTCGAGGACTTCGACGTCTTCCATCCCGACCGGATGGCCAGCCGCATTCTCGGCATGGGCGACGTGCTCACGCTGATCGAGCAGGCCGAGCAGGTCTTCGACGCCCAGAAGGCCGAGGAGGCCGCCCACAAGATCGGCAGCGGTGAGCTGACGCTGGAGGACTTCCTCGAGCAGATGCTGGCGATCCGCAAGATGGGCCCGATCGGCAACCTGTTGGGCATGCTGCCCGGCGCCGGCCAGATGAAGGACGCGCTGGCCGCCGTCGACGACAAATCCCTGGACCGGTTGCAGGCGATCATCCGGGGCATGACACCCGAGGAGCGCGCCGACCCCAAGATCATCAACGGGTCGCGCCGGTTGCGCATCGCCAACGGGTCCGGCGTGACCGTCGGCGAGGTCAACCAGCTGGTGGAGCGGTTCTTCGAGGCGCGCAAGATGATGTCGCAGATGGCGGGCCAGATGGGCATGCCGTTCGGTCGCAAGTCGTCACGCAAGGGCGGCAAGAACAAGAAGAAGGGCAAGGGCAAGAAGGGCGGGCGGGGGCCGACGCCGCCGAAGGTACGCAATCCGCTGGCCGCCGGGCTGCCGGGCGGTTTCCCCGACCTGTCCGACATGCCGAAGGGGCTCGACGAGCTGCCCCCGGGTCTGGCCGACATCGACCTGTCGAAGCTGAAGTTCCCGAAAAATTGACCCGGCTACACGTCCGCGGCCGCGGCTTGCCCGACGCCGGGCCGGTGGAATGGTGGATCGTCGACGAGCCCTCGGGCGAAGAGCACCTGCGCCGCGGCGTGCTCAGCGCCGAACCGGTGGCGGATGCGGTAACCGTTTTCGACGGGGGCTGGATTTTGCCCGGTCTGGTCGACGCGCACTGCCACGTCGGCCTCGGCGAACACGGAGCGCTGGACAACCTCGACGACTGCATCGCGCAGGCTGAAGTCGAACGCGACGTCGGTGCGCTGCTGCTGCGCGACGCCGGTTCGCCCATCGACACCCGTCCGCTGGCCGAGCACGACGACCTGCCGGAGATCATCCGCGCGGGCCGCCACCTCGCGAAACCCAAGCGCTACCAGCGCGGGTTCGCGATCGAACTCGACGACCCGGCGCAGTTGCCGAACGCGGTGGCCGAGCAGGCCCGCTTCGGTGACGGCTGGGTGAAGCTGGTCGGCGACTGGATCGACCGCGACATCGGCGACCTCGCGCCGTTGTGGTCCGACGACGTGCTCAAGGCCGCGATCGACGCCGCCCACGCCAACGGGGCCCGGGTGACGGCGCACGTGTTCGGCGAGGACGCGCTGCCGGGGCTGATCACCGCAGGCATCGACTGCATCGAACACGGCACCGGGCTGACCGACGACACCATCGACTTGATGGTCGAGCACGGCACCGCGTTGGTGCCGACGTTGATCAACATCGAGAACTTCCCCGGCATCGCCGACGCGGCCGCCAGGTATCCGGCCTACGCGCGCCACATGCGGGATCTTCACGACAAGTGCGCGGCACGGGTGGGGGCCGCGCGGGAGGCCGGCGTGCCGATCTATGCCGGCACCGACGCGGGCAGCATGGTCGCCCACGGGCGCATCGCCGATGAGGTCGAGGCGCTCAAGGGCATCGGGATGAGCCCGACGCAGGCGCTGGGGGCGGCGTGCTGGGACGCCCGCGACTGGCTGGGCCGGCCCAGCTTGCAGCACGGCGCCCAGGCCGACCTGGTGTGCTACCGCGAGGATCCGCGTACCGGCGCGGGCATTCTCAACAACCCGGACCTGGTGATCCTGCGCGGGCGCGCCTACACCTGACCGCGAAACTGCATTCCGGCCGGTCCGTTCTCGCACTTTCGCTGCGCCGGTGCGGTTTCGCGGAGGTTACTGGCGAAAGCCCCAGTCGAACAGGTCGATGGCCTGACCGTAGAGGTCGCCGGTGCCGTACAGCTGCGCGACCACCAGCCGCCGCCCATTGCGGGCAGCCGCAGCGACATACGTGTTGCGCGCGAGGTTGGTGTAGCCGGTCTTGCCGACCAGCGTGCCGGGGTAGCGCTTCAACAGCTTGTTCTGATTGGTGATGGTTTTGGGCCCGTCATCGGTGGGGAACAGCGACGACGGTTGTTGCACGATCGCGGCGAAGGCCGGATACCGCAGCGCGGCACGGTAGATCACCGCGAGATCGTTGGCCGTGGTGACCGATTCCATGCCGGGGCCGTCCAACCCCGACGGTGACGACGCCTTCGTGGCACGCGCCCCCAACGCCGCGGCTTTGGCGTTCATCCTCGCTGTAGCGCCCCGGTAACCGCCCAAGCCGTCGGCAAGCACATTGGCCGCGTCGTTGCCCGACACCAGCATCAGCCCGTCGAGCAGTTGACGCACCGTATAAGACCGGCCCGCCTTCACCCCCGCGCATGAGCATTCGACATCAGCGGCGGCCTGGCTGGCGCGGATCACCCCGTTGAGCGGCAGGTGATCGAGCACCACCATCGCCAGCAGTGCCTTGATCGTGCTGGCCGGGGCGTGCGGCTCATAAGGGTTGCGGGAGGCCAGGATCCGGCCGGTGTCGAGATCGGCCAACACCCACGACTGGGCGGGACCGTCCGGCACCGCGACGGCCCCCGCCGGCCCGACACCGGACTGCGCGGACGCCAGGGGAGCGGCCACCACCGCCGCGCTCAGCGCAATAGCCAACGCGGCCAGCAGCTTTCGCATGGCCGCCGAGCGTAACCGCCGCGTTACCCGCTACGGTCTCGGCAGCGTTGCGATTCGGCAACGCCGCCGGTCAGAGCGAACCGACACCGGTGTTCGGCGCCAACGCGAACCCCCAGTCCAGCAGCGCGGCCGCCTGGTCCCAGTAGGTGGGGCCGCCGGGTTCGTCCATGCCGAACATCAACGCGATGACCAGCCGCTTACCGTGACGAGCGGCCGCGCCGACGAAGGTCTTCTTGGCGATGTCGGTGTAGCCGGTCTTGCCGCCGAGGGTGCCCGGATAGCGCTTGAGCAGCTCGTCCTGGTTCACCAGGACCTTGTCGCCGGTCTCGGTCGGGAACACTGCGGAGGGCTGGGCGGTGATCTGCGCGAACACCGGGTCAGCCATCGCGGCGCGGAAGATGACCGCGAGGTCGTGCGGCGAGGACCACATCGCGATGCCCGGCCCGTCCAGACCCGACGGGGAACCGGCGTTGGTTCCGAACGCGCCGAGCAGCGCCGCTTTGCCGTTCATCTTCATCACCGCGGTCTCGTGGCCGCCGAGCATGGTGGCCAGCGTGTTGGCGGCGTCGTTGCCGGACACCAGCAGCAGCGCCTCGAGCAGCTGGCGCACGGTGTAGACCTGGCCGGGGGCCACCCCCGCGCAGTTGCATTCGACCACGGTGTCGGCCTCGTTGGCGACGATGGTGGCGTCCAGCGGCAGCTCGTCGAGGACGGTCAGCGCCAACAGCACCTTGATGGTGCTCGCGGGGGCGTGCTGGCCGTATTCGTCGCGCGCGGCGAGCACCGCCCCGCTGTCCATATCGGCGATGATCCAGGCCTGCGCCGGTCCCTCGGGTACCGGCACCGAACCCGGCGGCTGGCTGACGCCGACGGGCGCGGACGACGCCGTCGGGGCGAGCGCCGTCAGGACGCAGACGATCGCCGCGGTCAAAACGGCCACATACTTGCGCATGGGCAGCGAGCGTAGTCGTGTTGAATCGACGCATGTTGAGCCTGGAGGAGATTTCGGATCGCTTGGAGATCCAGCAGTTGTTGATCGACTACTCGACCGCCATCGACCAGAAGCAATTCGACGACCTCGACCGGGTGTTCACCCCGGACGCCTACATCGACTACCGGGTGACCGGGGGCATCGACGGCAAGTTTCCGGAGGTGAAAGCCTGGCTCAAGGAGGTGCTGCCGAACTTCCCGGCGTACTACCACATGCTGGGCAACGTCGATATCCGCATCTCTTACGATGCGGCCGGCGACCGCGCGACCTCGCGGGCGATCTGCTTCAACCCGATGGTGATGGGTGGCGGGGACCAGGGGGAGGCCAGGCAGGTGTACTTCGTCGGCATCTGGTACGTCGACGAGTTCGTGCGCACCGCCCAGGGATGGCGGATGAGCCGACGAGTGGAGGAAAAGTGTTTCGACAAACTGATCTGACCGGGACCGCGAGGTGACCGACCGCTCGGCTGTCTCCGTCAAAACCGTGGTCGACCTGCTCAACGAGGTGGACATGGCGGGTTTGACCGCCGCGGTTCGCACACTGTCGACCGAGGAGATCGTCGAGATCCTCGAACGGCTCGACCGCAGGCAGCGCGCGGTGCTCTACCGGGTGCTGCCCAAACCGGTGGCCGTGGACGTGTTCGAGGACCTCGACCCCAGCCTGCGTGGCGAGTTGGTCGGGGCCCTACAGGACGACACGGTCGCCGCGCTGTTCGCCGACCTGACCCCCGACGACCGCGTCGAACTGCTCGACGAACTCCCCGCCGGCGTGGTGCGTCGGCTGTTGCAGGGGCTGCCCCCGGCCGAACGCGCGATGACCGCCGACATCCTCGGCTATCCGCACGGATCGATCGGCCGCCGGATGAGCCCCGAGTTCGTCTCGGTGCGGCCGCAATTCACCGTGGCGCAGGCATTGGAACGGGTCTCCAGTCACCTCGAGGACGCCGAGACCGTCTACACCCTGCCGGTCACCGACGACCAGCGGGTGCTGGTGGGTGTCGTGCGCCTGCGAGACCTGCTCGGCGCCGCATCCGAGACGACGATCGGCGAGGTGATGCGCCCGGCGCACTGGGCCGTCGCCACCGACAACGCCGAGGCGACCGCGCGCCGGTGCGCCGATCTCAAGCTGCTGGCGCTGCCGATCGTCGACAACGAAACCCGCCTGGTCGGGATCCTCACCGTCGACGACGCGTTACGCATCCTCGAAGACGCCGACTCCGAAGACCAGGCCCGCATCAGCGGTGTGGAACCGCTGCGGCGTCCGTACCTCAGCGCGCCGGTGGCCAACCTGGTCCGATCACGGGTGGTGTGGCTGCTCGTGCTGGCCATCGGCGCCACGCTGACCGTGCAGGTGCTGGAGGTGTTCGAGGCCACGCTCGCCGAGGTGGTGGCGTTGGTCCTGTTCGTCCCGCTGCTGATCGGCACCGGCGGCAACACCGGCAACCAGGCCGCCACCACGGTCACCAGGGCGCTGGCACTCGGCGACGTCGGCCCCGCCGACCTGTTCAAGGTGATGTTCCGGGAGTTCCGGGTGGGGTTCGCGCTGGGCCTGCTGCTGGGTGGGGCGGCCTACCTGCTGACCAGCCTGGTCTACGACCCGGCGCTGGGCGCCGTGATCGGGCTGGCCCTGCTGACGGTGTGCACCATGGCGGCCACGGTGGGCGGGGTGATGCCGTTGGTGGCCAGGGCGATCGGCGCCGACCCGGCGGTGTTCTCCAACCCCTTCATCACGACCTTCGTGGACGCCACCGGCCTGCTGATCTACTTCCTGATCGCCAAGGCCGTCCTCGGTATCTGACCCGACTCAGCGCGTGAGCTTGCCCGCCGCCCGGCTGAGGCGGTCCGAAACGCGAACGGAGAACAGCGGATTGAAGATGTCGGTGCGTAACCGCGTCAGTGTGGAACTGGTCAAGCGCCACTGTCCGTCGGTTTTCTGGTAGGTCTCGTGGTAGTGGCCGTAGCCGTCGAGGTTCAGCGCGGGCGCCAGCCGGACGACGTCGTTGAGCGCCCACACCCCGCGGGCGGTGGTCGGCGAGGTCAGTTCGATCTCCGGTGCGTGCACCTGATGCACGGTCGGCTGCTTTTCCAGCGTTTTACGCACGAACGCGACGAATTCGTCGGCGCCGACGATGACCTTGCCGCCGGCCTCGGAGGTGTCGCTGCGGAAGTCGTCTGCGAACAGCGCGCGCCACGCATCCCAGTCCTTGGTGTCCAGGTAGCGGCAGTACCGGGCCTTGAGTTGTTTGAGGGCCTCGATCTCGAGAAGCTCGCGAAGAATGGTGGCGTCGTCGGCGGGATTCACCGGCCGAGCGTGACATTGCTCGGCTCGACTGTAAAGGCAGCGCGCGATTTCGCCCGCTAGCGGGTGTTCTGGCACAATGAATGACTGTCTGCCATGCGACCCGCTCGAAGCGATCCGCCTCCGGCTCCTCGCTGGGCGCTTGTGTGGCGGTCACACACGTAAGGCAAAACCGGATGCGGACAAATCCGTCGGCATCGCTGAATTGCAGCGTGGCAATCACAGGAGAAGACGCTCAATCATGGCTGTCAAGATCAAGCTCACCCGGCTTGGCAAGATCCGCAATCCCCAGTACCGCATCTCGGTCGCCGACGCCCGCACCCGCCGCGACGGCCGCGCGATCGAGGTCATCGGCCGGTACCACCCCAAGGAAGAGCCCAGCCTCATCGAGATCGACTCGGAGCGGGCCCAGTACTGGCTCAGCGTCGGTGCCCAGCCCACCGAACCCGTCCTGGCGTTGCTGAAGATCACCGGTGACTGGCAGAAGTACAAGGGCTTGCCGGGCGCCGAGGGCACGCTGAAGGTCAAGGAAGCCAAGCCCAGCAAGCTGGATCTGTTCAACGCGGCGTTGGCCGAGGCCGAGGGTGGTTCGGCCGCCGAGGCGGCCCAGCCCAAGAAGAAGAAGGCACCCGCCAAGAAGGCCGCCGAGAAGGCTGACAAGGCCGAAGACAAGGCCGACAAGACCGAAGACAAGGCCGAGAAGGGCGAACCTGCGGCAGCGCCGGTCAAGGACGAGTCCGAGCCCGCCGCTGAGGGTGCCGACGCCACCGTCGAGGGCGCCGCCGGCGAGGGCGCTGAAGCCTCGGGCAAGTCCGAGTCGGCCGAGAGCTGAGCGGCGTGGGCTCTGTTGTGGTCGACGCCGTCGAGCATCTGGTCCGCGGAATCGTGGACAACCCGGACGACGTCCGCGTCGACATGGTGACCAACCGCCGCGGTCGCACCGTGGAGGTGCATGTGCATCCCGACGACCTCGGCAAGGTCATCGGCCGTGGCGGCCGCACTGCGACGGCGCTGCGCACGCTGGTGGCCGGCATCGGCGGCCGCGGTATCCGCGTCGACGTGGTGGACACCGACCAGTAGCTTGCCGACGGGCTGCAGCGATGGACCTCGTTGTCGGGCGGGTGGTGAAGGCCCACGGCGTCACCGGCGAGGTCGTGGTGGAGGTCCGCACCGACGACCCCGATAGCCGCTTCACGGCCGGGAGCACGCTGCGTGGCAGACCCGCCAAGGGCGGAGAAGAACGCCACTTCGTCATCGAGTCCGTGCGCGCGCACGGCGGTCGACTGCTCGTGCGGATCGCGGGGGTGACCGACCGCGATTCCGCCGACGCGCTGCGCGGCATCGTGTTCGTCGTCGATTCGGCGGACCTGCCGCCCATCGAGGAACCCGACGAGTACTACGACCATCAACTCGAGGGTCTGGCGGTGCGCACCACCGATGGGGTGCCGGTGGGCACCGTCGCCGAGGTACTGCATACCGCCGCGGGCGAACTGCTTTCGGTGCGCAGCGACGAGCGCGAAGTGCTGGTGCCGTTCGTCAAGGCGATCGTGACGTCGGTGTCGCTGTCGGATCAGGTGATCGAGATCGACCCGCCCGACGGACTTCTCGAGCTCGGGTGACCCATGCGCATTGACGTGGTGACGATCTTTCCGGAATATCTCGATCCGCTACGCCAATCCTTGCCGGGCAAGGCGATCGAGGCGGGCATCGTCGAGTTGGGCGTCCACGATCTGCGGCGCTGGACCCATGACGTGCACCGCTCGGTGGATGACACCCCGTACGGCGGCGGTCCGGGCATGGTGATGAAGGCGCCGGTCTGGGGCGAGGCGCTCGACGAAATATGTTCGGAACAGACGCTTCTGGTGGTCCCCACCCCTGCAGGCCGGCTGTTCACCCAGGCCGACGCCGAACGGTGGAGCGCAGAGCAGCATCTGGTGTTCGCCTGCGGGCGCTACGAGGGCATCGACCAGCGGGTCGTCGACGATGCGGCGCGCCGGATGCGTGTGGAGGAGGTGTCGATCGGTGACTACGTGCTGCCCGGCGGTGAGTCGGCGGCGCTGGTGATGATCGAGACCGTCGTCCGACTGCTTCCCGAGGTGCTGGGCAATCCCGCGTCACATCAAGACGATTCGCATTCCGACGGGTTGCTGGAAGGGCCGAGCTACACCCGGCCGCCGAGCTGGCGCGGGCTGGACGTGCCCGAGATCCTGCTCTCCGGCGACCACGCGAAGATCGCCGCCTGGCGCCGCGAGCAGAGCCTGCACCGCACGCGTGAGCGCCGTCCCGACCTGCTGGACTAGATTCGCCCGCCGGGGAACATGGTCTTGACGGCCTCGGTGATCGTGTCGCGTGCGGTCACGTCGTCGGTGGGTTGCATCGAGCCGATCGCCATCACGTAACGCCGATCCGGGCCGATCACGCCCGTCGACAGGTGGACCCAGTTGGCGCCGTTCCAGCAGCAGAACCAGCCCTGTTTGACCGCGACGGGTTCGGCGTTGAGCCCGTCGGGGATGCCGAACCGCTGCGGATACACGCCGCCGGGAACCGTGCCGTCCGGTGCGGTCGGGGTGTGCCGCGCCAGGTCCGACAGGATGATGTTCGCCTGCTCGGGCGGCAACCCGCCGGCGCCGGACAGCAACATGTCGTAGTAGTGGACGATGTCGGCGGTCGTGCTCAACGTGTTGAACCAGCGCCCGTTGTAGGGCGCGGTGGTGGCGTTCAGGCCGTAGCGGTCCTTGATCCGGCCGATGACGTCGCTGCCGCCGCTGCGGTTCCAGAAGACCTCGGCCGCGCTGTCGTCGGAGGCCCGCAACATCACGTCGAGGCCCTCGCGGTCCTCGGGGGACAGTTGTGTCTTGCCCTCGGCCACCTGCAGCAGCAGGTCGTCGGCGATGAACACCTTGACCACCGACGCGATCGGCATCGCCATCGCGTTGCCGTTGGACACGGTCTGGCCGGTATTGCGATCCAGCACCGTGACCGTGAGGTCGGCGCCTGAGGCCGCGGCGGCCGCGGTGGCCTGCTCGGTTCGCTCCTGCAGCCCCTTGAACGTGGCGGCCGGTTCGTCGGGCGGCGCCTCGGGAAGCGGGGCCATGTTGCCCTGAGGTGCGATGACGATCAGGGGCTCGCCCGCGGGCTGCGCGGGCGGGGTGCCGTACACCAGGGCCTCGCAGCCGGACCCGACCAGTACCGCAACGCTGACCGCTGTCACCGTGGTGACCAGCTTCGACGGCCGTCGCCGCATCGCCCTCCCTCGTCCGCTTGAGCGTGCAGAAGCAGTTCATGAGCCTCGCTGAAGATTCCCTGCTCTGCCGTACCCGCTGTTCATCAGCCTAACCGTCGGTGGCCCGGCGCGCGGTGTCCGCCGGGCCAGCGTTTCGCGCTCGACTATGCTCGCGTACGCCTGGATTTCGCCCGGCAGGGGCGGGTCTGGCACAATTGAGCAGTTGTCCGCGCGGGTCCGAGTGCGCCCGCTGCGAGATGCACCCCGATACGCCCGATAGATCGGCCCGGCGTCGCGTCATTTTCGCGACAGAAGCGCCGGCAGCCGCCAACACGCAAGGAAGTGTCACCGATGAACACGCTGGACTTCGTCGATAAGGCGTCGCTGCGCGACGACATCCCGGACTTCGGCGCCGGCGACACGGTAAACGTGCACGTGAAGGTCATCGAGGGCTCCAAGGAGCGCATCCAGGTCTTCAAGGGTGTCGTGCTGCGTCGGCAGGGCGGTGGTGTCCGGGAGACCTTCACCGTGCGCAAGGAGAGCTACGGCGTCGGCGTCGAGCGGACCTTCCCGGTGCACTCACCCAACGTCGACCGCATCGAGGTCGTCACCCGCGGTGACGTGCGCCGCGCCAAGCTGTACTACCTGCGCGAACTGCGTGGCAAGAAGGCGAAGATCAAGGAAAAGCGCTGACTGCGCCCGCGGGTCGCGTCGGCCCCGGGGCCTGACCCGTGGAACGTGAGCGGCGCGGGGGTGAACACCGTGCTGGCTACCCTGATGCGGTGACCGGATCCTCTATCGACCCCGACCAGCCCGTCGAGCCAACGCTCGAGGACGCCGAACCGGACAACGAGGGCGAGCAGCCCAAGAAGAAGCACGGCGCCGTCCGCGAATTCGCGATCCTCGTCTCGATCGCGCTGGTCCTGTATTACGTCATGCTGACGTTCGTCGCGCGCCCCTACCTGATCCCCTCGGAGTCGATGGAGCCGACGCTGCACGGCTGCCCCGGTTGCACGGGCGACCGCATCATGGTCGACAAGCTGACCTACCGGTTCACGTCGCCGGAGCCCGGCGACGTGATCGTGTTCAAGGGCCCGCCGAACTGGAGCATCGGCTACAAATCCATCCGCTCCGACAACACCGCACTGCGCTGGGTGCAGAACGCGCTGTCGTTCGTCGGGTTCGTCCCGCCCGACGAGAACGATCTGGTCAAGCGCGTCATCGCGGTGGGCGGGCAGACCGTCGAGTGCCGGGCGAGCACCGGGTTGACCGTCGACGGCCAACCCCTCGACGAGCCGTACCTCGACCCGACCACGATGTCGGCGGACCCGAAGATCTATCCGTGCCTGGGTAATGAGTTCGGACCGGTGAAGGTGCCCGAGGACCGGCTGTGGGTGATGGGGGACAACCGCACCCACTCGGCGGACTCGCGTGTGCACTGCACCAACAGCCCCGCCGACGCGCAACGCGGCCTGTTGTGCACGGGTGACCCACAGGCCGGAACCATCCCGGTAGACAATGTGATCGGAAAGGCACGGTTCATCGCCTGGCCGCCGTCGCGGTGGGGCGGGGTGGCCAGCCCGAACCCGCAGGTGAATTCTCAGTCGCAATAGGAGTGCAGTTGCCGCCGACCTGGCCTCCGCGAACCGTGATCCGGAAGTCCTCGGGGCTGCGGACCCTGGAATCCGCGCTGTATCGCAGCGGGCTGGGCCCGGTGGCGGGCGTCGACGAGGTCGGCCGCGGGGCGTGCGCGGGGCCGTTGGTGGTGGCCGCCTGTGTGCTCGGCCCGAACCGGCTGGAAAGCCTGTCGGCCCTCGACGACTCGAAGAAACTCAACGCCGCCGAACGCGAGCGATTGTTCCCGCTGATCCGGCGTTACGCACTGGCCTACCACGTGGTGTTCATCCCGTCGGTGGAGGTGGATCGGCGCGGGGTACATGTGGCCAACATCGAGGGGATGCGACGGGCGGTGGCGGGCCTGTCGGTGCGGCCCGGTTACGTGCTCTCCGACGGATTCCGGGTGCCAGGCCTGCCGGTGCCCTCCTTGCCGGTGGTCGGAGGCGATGCGGCGGCCGCGTGTATCGCGGCGGCCAGTGTGCTGGCCAAGGTCAGTCGCGACCGGCTGATGGTCAAGCTGGAGAACGAGCATCCCGGCTACGGCTTCGCCGATCACAAGGGGTACAGCACTCCGGCGCACAGCGCGGCGCTGGCCGAACTGGGGCCGTGCGGTCAGCACCGCTACTCCTTCATCAACGTGCGCCGCCTGGTCAGGGTCGACGGCGAACTGGTGCCCGCCGGTCCGTGAAAGGAGCCCGAGCGGCAGAGCCGATTGGAGTGGGGGAAGATGGAACAACATGGACGTGAAGGACAGCTGAGCCGATGAGTGCCGAAGATCTCGAGAAGTACGAGACCGAGATGGAGCTCTCGCTCTACCGCGAATACAAGGACATCGTCGGACAGTTCAGCTATGTCGTGGAGACCGAGCGGCGCTTCTACCTCGCCAACCACGTCGAACTGGTTCCTCGCAACTCCGAGGGCGAGGTCTATTTCGAACTGCGACTGACCGATGCCTGGGTGTGGGACATGTACCGGCCCGCGCGCTTCGTCAAACAGGTCCGGGTCATCACGTTCAAGGACGTCAACATCGAGGAAGTCGAAAAGCCCGAGTTGCGACTGCCGGAGTGAGTTCGGCCCACCTGGATCTCTATCTTCATAAAGATTGCGATTCTGGCCGATTGTGGGGCGCAGAGGGTTCATCATTGACGCGTCGGCCAGGGGGCGCTGCCATCGTCGCCACCCCGAGGAGGCCAGGTGGCTGATTGCCGCGTGCACGACCTAATGTTTGCTCTGCATTGATTCCCTCGTGACCCGCTCGCCCGTGGGTAGACGCATACCGTTCAGTTGTTTCACTCTCTAGACAGTAAACGGCACACTGTCTCAGATTAGGCTCTTGAACAGCGGCTAGACATATGGCAGCCTTACTCAGCAAACGATATTGTCAACGTGAAGACCCCTGCACCCCCGGGTCCGGAGCACTCCTCGCGTAGGCGCCCGTCGAACCTTCGGGAGTAATTGACCCAAAAATATGTTCCCACGTAGAGTCGTGCACCGTCGTCCAACACACGGTTGGAGTGGGATCGGCTTGTCATTCCGAGCAGCGGTGTGTGTCTCAGCGCGTCCTCGGTACCCGTGCGGAGGCCGACGGTGACCCGGAATCTGCTGCGCCCACTCATCGGCTTGGTGTCCATCGGCCTGCTCGTGGTGGTGTTCTTGTTGGCGGCCAACCTGTTCCGGGGTGGCTTCACCGAAAGCGTTCCGGTCACCGTCGTCTCGCAGCGTGCCGGCCTGGTGATGAACGCCGACGCCAAGGTTCAGGTGCGTGGAGTTCAGGTGGGCCGGGTGGCTTCGGTCGAGGAGTTGCCGAGCGGCGAGGCGGCCCTGCACCTGGCGATGGACCCGTCGCGGCTGGACGCCGTTCCGGCCAACGCGCTGGTCGACATCGCCTCGCCGACGGTGTTCGGTGCCAAGCAGGTTCAGTTCGTGTTTCCCGCCGACCCGTCACCGGAATCGCTGCGTGCCGGACAGGTCATCACCGCCCAACACGTGATGGTCGAGGTGAATACGGTCTTCGAGAAGTTGACCGCAGTATTGGCCGCGGTCGAACCCGCCAAGCTGAACCAGACGTTGAACGCGCTCGCGTCGGCGCTGTCCGGGCGCGGTGAGAAACTCGGGCAGACCTTTTCGGATCTCGACGCCTACCTGGCCAGCCTCGACCCCGTGCTGCCGTCGTTGCGGCATGACCTTGCGGTGGCCCCCGACGTGCTTCGGGCGTACGCCGACGCATCGGCCGATTTCGTCTCCATCGCCGACAGTGCCGCGGTCATCAGCGAAACGCTCGTCGAAGAGCAGCACAATCTCGATGCGGCGCTGGTCAGCGTCATCGGGCTGGCCGACATCGGCAACCAGGTGGTGGGGGACAACCGCCAACCGCTGACCGACGTGCTTCGGCTACTGGTACCGACCACCGAACTCACCAACGAGTACAACCAGGCGCTGTGGTGCGCGCTGGCCGGAATGGTCGAGGCGTCACATCTGCCCCCGTTGAAGGAGCCCGGGGTCATGGTGCTGGCCGGCTTCCTGTGGGGGCAGGAGCGCTACCGCTATCCACTCGACCTGCCGAAGGCGGGCGCAGAGGGTGGCCCGCAATGCACGGGGCTACCGAGGCTGCCGTTCGAAACCGTCGCGCCGTATGTCGTCGCCGACACCGGCACCAACCCGTGGCGCCGAACCTATCCCGGTATCGTGCTCAACTCCGACCTCATCAAGCAGATCATGTTCGGCGACACCGAAACTGCCGGCCCGCCGCGCAATTCCGCACAGATCGGACAGCCCGGATGAGGCGCTCACTGCGACCGACCCTGGTCAAGTTCGGTGTTTTCGCTTTCGTGATGACGATCTTGACGGCCTCGCTGTTCTTCATCTTCGGGCAGTACCAGACCGGAGCAACCAAGGGCTACTCCGCGGTGTTCGCCGACGTGTCGCGGCTGGAGGCAGGCCAGTCGGTGCGCGTGGCCGGCATGCGTGTCGGCACCGTCAACGGGGTCAAGCTGCAGCGGGACAAGTCGGTGGTGGTGACCTTCGACGCCGAGCCCGGTGTGCGGCTCACCACCGAGACCCGGGCCGCGGTGCGCTATCTCAACCTCGTCGGCGACCGTTATCTGGAACTGATCGACGGGCCCGACGGTGCCCCGCTGGGGCCTGGTGCGCAGATTCCGGTGCAGCACACGCAATCCGCGTTGGATCTCGATCTGCTGTTGGGCGGATTGAAGCCCGTCATCCGTGGACTCAACGCCCAGGACGTCAATGCGCTGTCGGCGTCGCTGATTTCGATCTTTCAGGGCCAGGGCGGCACGCTGCAGTCCCTGCTGTCCAACACGTCGGGTTTCACCACCGCCCTCGCGGAGCACAACCAGACCATTCAGGCGCTGATCGACAACCTGCGCACCCTGCTCGCAACGCTGACGGCAGAAGGCGACAAGTTCTCCGGCACCATCGAGCGGCTGGAGACATTGGTGACCGAGCTTGCCGCCGAACGCGATCCGATCGGCACCGCCATCGAATCGCTGAACAACGGCACGGCCTCGGTGGCCGAGTTGCTGACCGGAGCGCGACCCCCGCTGGCGGGAACCATCGACGAGCTCAGCCGATTGGCGGTCAACCTGGACTTCCAGAAAGACCGGCTGGACACCGCACTGCAGAAGGCCCCGGAGAACTACCGCAAGCTCACTCGCACCGGCTCCTACGGCAGCTTCTTCAATTACTACATCTGCGAACTCAAGTGGCGAGTGACCGACCTGCAAGGCCGGACCGCGGAGTTCCCGTGGATCCGGCAGGAAAGCGGGAGGTGCACCGAGCCCTGATGCTGAGATACCGTGGCAGCCAACTCATCCGCTCAGGATTCATGGGCGTGGTGCTGATCGTGCTCGTGGTCGCGGTCGGCCTTGCTCCCGAACGGCTTGCCGCGTGGGCCACCGCGATCCGATACCAGGCACAGTTCGCCGACGCCGGCGGCGTCGCGACGGGCAACGACGTGGTGATCTCCGGGATCAAAGTCGGCACGGTCTCGGACGTGGCGTTGCGCGGACGAAATGCCCTGGTGACCTTCGCCATCGACGGCACAGTGGAACTCGGGTCGGACACCACCGCACACGTGCGCACCGGCACACTTCTGGGCGAACGTGTGCTGACGTTGGAGTCACACGGCGAGGGCACCATGGGCCCGATGGACGTCATCCCGGTGTCCCGTACCGCGTCGCCGTATTCGCTGACCGAGGCGGTCAGCGAGTTGACGACCAACACCGCAGACACCGACACCGCCGCGCTGAACCGGTCGCTTGACACGTTGTCCGCGACACTGGACCAGGTTGCGCCCGAACTCAGCCCGACCTTCGAGGGCGTCACGAGGCTGTCGAAGGCCATCAACGAGCGCGACGACACCTTGGACGCGCTGCTGGAAAGCGGCGCCGAGGTCACCAGGATCCTGTCGGATCGCAGCCAGCAGGTGAACACGCTGATACTCAACGCCAACGACCTGGTCGCGGTGCTCTCCGAGCGCCGCCGCGCCATCGTGGAACTGCTGGTGCACATCTCTGCGCTGTCCAAACAGATGTCGGGCCTGATCGAAGACAACGAAGAAGCGTTGGCGCCGACACTGGACAAACTCAACGCGGTGACGGCGGTCCTGGAGAAGAACCGAGACAACATCGCCAAGGCCCTCCCTGGGTTGGCGAAGTTCCAGATCACCCTTGGCGAGACGATCGGCAACGGCCCCTACTACCAGGCCTACATCCCCAACATCGCGTTCGGGCAACTGCTGCAGCCGTGGCTGGACTACGCCTTCGGCTTCCGGCGCGGCGTGAACGCGGGTCAACCGCCGGACAATGCCGGGCCCCGCGCCGAACTGCCGTTCCCGTACAACGGCATCCCCGAACCCTGGGAACAGTGGGGGGAGCCACCCCGATGACCGCAAACCGCTTGTTCAGGCTCGGGATCGCCACGGCGTTGGTCGCGATCCTGGTCGGCGGGGTGGCCGTGGTGCTGCACCGAACCCTGTTGCGGCCCACCGCGATAACCGCATACTTCACCACCGCCACCGCGATTTATCCCGGAGACGAGGTGCGCATCGCCGGGGTGAAGGTCGGCACCATCGACTCGATCCAGCCGGTCGGCACCCAGGCGAAGATGACGCTGACCCTCGACCACGGAATCCGCGTCCCCGCCGACGCCAAGGCGGTTATCGTCACCCAGAATCTCGTCGCGGCACGCTACGTGCAACTGACTCCGGCCTACGAATCGGGCCCGGAACTGGCCGACGGTGCGGTGATTCCGGTCGAACGCACCGCTGTGCCCGTCGAGTGGAACGAGGTCAAAGAGCAGTTGATGCGGCTGGCGACCGAGTTGGGGCCCGACGCGGGCGCATCGACAGGTTCTGTCGGACGGTTCGTCGACAGCGCCGCGGCGGCGTTGGAGGGCAACGGCGACAAGTTGCGTCAGACGATCTCACAACTGTCCGGTGTGGGACGCATCCTGGCCGAGGGGAGTGGGAACGTCGTCGACACCATCACCAACCTGGCGACGTTCGTCACCGCGCTGCGCGACAGCAACGCTGCAATCGTGCAGTTCCAGAACAGGTTCGCGACGCTGACCAGCGTGGTCGACGACAGCAGGTCCGATCTCGACGCGGCACTGACAAGCCTGTCCGAGGTGGTCGGTGAGACGACCCGGTTCATCGAGGGCACCAGGGACAAGACGGCCGAGCAGATTCAAAGGTTGGCGGCGGTCACCCAGAACCTCGCGGATCACCGGCTGGATCTGGAGAACGTTCTGCACATCGCGCCGCATTCGATTGCCAACGCGGTCAACATGTTCGATCCCCGCACCGGCGCGGCCAGCGGGGTGTTCGTGATCACCAACATGCAGAACCCGGTGTGGTTCATCTGCGGGATGATCGGCGCGCTGGAGAACGTCACCGCACCGTCGACGTCCAAGTTGTGTGCGCAGTACCTGGGTCCCGGATTACGACTGGCGAACTTCAATCTTCTGCCGTTTCCGTTCAACCCGTTCCTGACCGCCAACCCACCTCCGCACATGCTGCGCTACAGCGAGCCGTCGCTGATGCCCGGCGCGGCACAACCGCGCGACCCCGAACCGCCACCCGCGGTGTCGGCCTACACCGGAATGGGAGATGTGCCGCCGCCACCCGGTTTCGGACCGCCGCCGGGCCCCCCGCGGGGACCGCTGCCCCGTGTGGCGGCGCCCACCGGCGGCCCGCCCGTCCTGCAGGACCTGTTGCTTCCCGCGGAACGGCCGCACGGGCCCGCCGATGCACCGCCGCCGGGTCCGCCCTCGGAGGGGACGCCGCCATGACCCGAATGAGGCGCCGTGTCGCGGCACTTGGCTCGGCTGTGATGCTCACGGTCAGCGGGTGCGCCTTTCAAGGAGTGAACTCGCTACCGCTGCCGGGTGCGGTCGGTCGTGCCCCGGGCGCCCATGTGTATCATCTCGAGCTCGCGAATATCGGTACGTTGGAGTCGAATTCGCCGGTAATGATCGATGACGTCGTGGTGGGCAGTGTCGGAAAGATGACGTTGCACGGCTGGCACGTCGATCTCGAGGTGTCGGTGGGCCCCGACGTGATTGTTCCCGCCAACGCCGTTGCCACCGTCGGCCAGACCAGCCTGCTGGGGTCCATGCACGTGGCGCTCGACCCCGCGCCGGGGCAGACGCCCACCGGCCGGTTACAGCCCGGCGCCACGATCGGCCTGGCCGATTCGTCGACCTACCCGTCGACCGAACAGACGCTGTCGTCGCTGGCAGCGGTGGTCAACGGTGGGGGACTAGGCCAGACCGCCGACATCATCGGCAACTTCAACGCCGCGCTGTCCGGACGCCAGGACGCCGTACGGGATCTGATCACCCGGCTGGACACCTTCGTCGGCACGCTCTACGAGCAGCGTGACAACATCGTCGCGACCATCGACGAGTTGAACCGCTTCTCGGCCCGACTCAGCGACCAACAGGAGGTGCTGACCCGAGCGCTGAACACGATCCCGCCCGCGCTGGATGTGTTGCTCGCCGAGCGGCCGAAATTCATCACGGCACTTGAAGAACTGGGTAGGTTCAGCGACACCGTGTCCGGTCTCGTCCACGACACCCAGGCCGACCTGGTGAGGAATCTGCAGAACCTCGAGCCGACGCTGCGTGCGCTGGCCGACGTCGGACCGGAGATCGACACCGCTCTGGCCTACCTCCCGACGTTCCCGTTGACCCAGAACCTCATCGACCGCGGTGTCCGAGGCGACTATGTAAACCTTTTCGTGACGGTTGATCTCACCAACGCGCGGATCAAGAGGGGTATGTTGCTCGGCACCCGACTCGGTCAGGACCGGGCATCGTTGGTGCCTGCGCCCGGCGACCCGGGCTACGACGCCTACTACACGAAGTACCCGCTGGGCGTAGGAACCTCGCCACCGTTCGGGCCGATTCCCGACGCGGCGCCGGCGCCGTGGGAGCCGGGAGGTGGTGGCTGATGCTGTCCCGGTTCGTCCGCATCCAACTGGTCATCTTCTCGATCGCGTCGATCGTGGGCGTGCTGGTGATGGTGTTCGCGTACATGCAGGTGCCGACGCTACTGGGCATCGGCCGCATCACGGTGACACTCGAGCTTCCGACGTCGGGGGGCCTGTACCGGTTCGCCAACGTCACCTACCGCGGGGTGCAGGTCGGCAAGGTCACGGCGATGGATGTGTCCCGTGAGCGTGCCACCGCCACACTGTCACTGGACACCTCGCCGAAGATTCCGGCCGACCTGGTCGCGGAGGTACGCAGCGTCTCGGCGATCGGCGAGCAGTACGTCGAACTGTTACCCCGAACGGATTCGCCGCCGTATCTGCATGACGGTTCGGTGATCGCGATGGCCGACACCAAGATTCCACAACCGGTCAGCCCGATGATCGACGGGATCGCCACACTTCTCGACAGCGTCCCCAAGAAGTCGTTGAGCTCGTTGATCGACGAATCGTTCAACGCCTTCGACGGGTCGGGCTACGACATGGGTTCGCTGATCGACTCGTCATCGACTGTCGCCGCGGATCTGAATCGGGTCGCCGAACCGTCGACGAGGCTGATCGAGGACTCCGGGCCCCTGCTGGACGCGCAGGCGCAGACCACCGACGCGCTGCGGCTGTGGGCGCAGAGTCTGGCCGGGATCACCGGGCAGGTGGTGAACAACGACCCGCAGGTGCGCACTCTGCTGCAGCAGGGGCCCGCGGCGGCCGACGAGGTGTCGAACCTGCTCACCCAAATCCAGCCGACCCTGCCGGTGCTGCTCGCCAACCTCACCACATTCGGCCAGGTGGCGGTGACCTACCGTCCGTCGCTCGAACAGGTACTGGTGTTGTTGCCGCCATTCGTGGCCAACGTCCAGTCGTCAGCCCCCGAGAACAACCCGACCGGTATTGCGCTGGGGGACTTCCGGATATCCGTCGCAGATCCCAATCCGTGCACGATCGGATTTCTGCCGCCGTCGCAGTGGCGGTCACCTGCGGATCTGACGACTCTGGACACTCCCGACGGGGTGTACTGCAAGCTGCCACAGGATTCGCCGGTGGTCGTGCGCGGTGCGCGCAACGCCCCGTGCATGGGGGTGCCCGGCAAACGGGCGCCGACGGTGGAGATCTGCTACAGCGACAAGCCCTACCAACCACTGGCCATGCGCCAGCACGCACTCGGGCCGAGTCCGATCGATCCCAACCTGATCTCGCAGGGCGTTCCGCCCGATGATCGGGTCACGTTCGAGGAGAACATCCACGCGCCGGTCCAGGGCACGGCACTACCGCCGGGCGTGCCACCACCGCCAGGAGCGCCCGTGCCCGCGGTGCCGAATTCGTTCGGCACCGGCGCCCCCGGCCCGGATCCGTCGGTGGCGATCGCGCATTACGACCCGCAGACCGGCCAGTACGCCGCACCGGACGGGCACACCGGCCGACAGACCGATTTAATCAACCCGCCGAAGACGTGGCAGGAATTGGTGTACGGGGCGGGGCAGTGAAGGCGGGCCGAGTCCTGTCCACCATCGTGATGACCATCGCGATGGTCATCGGGGCCACGCCATACGCCGTCGCACAGAACGACGTCGCGATCAACGGGACATTCACCGCCTTCTCCGACGGCCAGTGGGCGAAGACCAACAACTCACTGCACCTCGAGAAGAGCGTGACACAGACGTGGGCCATCACGTCGTCGTGCGCCACCTTCCAGGACTGCACCGGGGTGGTGACCAGCGATCAGGGCTGGACCGCCGAACTGGTCTACATGAGTGGGCGATGGAAGGTCAGTCGCACCGTCGAGAACTGGGAGCCCTGCATCGACGGCACGGCGCATCCCGGGCAGCAGAACTTCATCTTCTGGCTCAGCTATCCGCAAGACCGCAACTACTACGTCGGCTGGGACAAGACCCAAGGACCCAGTGGCGCTTGTGGTTTCAACAAGGTTCTGGACGTGGAGATGCCGTTCCGGCTCACCCGCCAGGGTTGAACGCGTGACGTGGAATCGTCAGCGGCAGATCAACCGAGCTGAGCAGCCCCGGCGGGGCCGCCACCACATACGGCACGGCGTTGAGGACCCGCATCGCCGTGGCGACCATGGCGCCTGCGCCCGAGGTCATACTCTCGATGCCCGCCTTTTTTCGGTCGCGGACGGTGGCCGCCATCGTGGCTTCGATGTCGGGTATGCCGGTGATGGACACCTTGTAGCCCAGGGCTCCCGGCAGCGTCGGCCAGTCGGGTGCGACCTCGGGTGCCAACCGGGTGACGTGTTCGATGACGATGGCCTCGTGCCCGTCGACGACACCGATCGCCTGCATCCGCAGTGCGCCGCAGGTGCCGGCTTCGACCGTGCCCATCGCCACCTCCAGCGTCGTGTCGGTCACCGCTCGGTCGAAGGTCTCGCGCACCTCTGAGACCTCGACACCGAGCGCGTCGGCCATCATCCGGATCTGACCCTGCCATTCCCCGGCGATGGCGCCCGGCAGGGAGATCCACGGCTGGTAGTCCAGAGGACGGCCGAATCCCAATGCGTCACGCATGATGTCGGGGACGCCGTAATCGTCGTAAAGGCCGATTTCGCAGCAGTGGATCTTTTCGATCTGGGAGGACTGCGTCGACAGCACAAGGGGAAGATAGTCGGCGGCGAAACCCGGCTCGATGCCCGAGGCGTACAGCGACACCTGACCCTCCTTGGCCGCGGCCGCGAGTTGATCGCGCCACTCGACCGGTTCGTAAGCATGCGGATTGACCAGTCGTGTCGTGCTCGTCGTGACGACGTTGAGTCCGGCGCCCAGCAACCTCACGTAGTCGGGGATGGCCAGGGCGTCTCGCTCTGGACCGCTGGCCGCGTAGATCACGCAGTCTGGTTCGAGTGCGATCAGCGCGTCGGCATCGGTGGTGGCGGCCAGTCCCACCGGCTCGCCGTTGGCCAGTTCGCCTGCGTCCTTGCCGTTTTTGTCGGGGGAGTGCACCCACACCCCGACCAGATCGAGTTCGGGTCGGTGCTCAATGGCTCGGATCGCGATCGAGCCGATACCGCCCGTCGACCACACCACCACCCGGTGCTTGCTCTTCGACATCGTTCCTCCTCGATCGGCGGATTGTCCGCGTCCCCTGAGCCGTGCGGTCGCGTCCGGAACCCGTCCGCGGCACGGGCCGCCGGTCCACTGGGGCCATCGCGGCAGGCTCCTTGCAGGAATGAAACCTAACGTTTGCTCCGGAAGCTAGCAGCGTCAGATGCGCGGGGTCAATAGTCCTCGACAGACGGTGCCGGAGCCGTGCAGATCTGTGGTTGGCTGAACAAAAGTTAGTTAGAGTCGGTCCCCGTGACCCGCCGGCACCCGCGCGGCGTCGACGACCGACAGTAAGGAGATTTCGTGACTTCCGCCCTTCGCACAGTGGTGTGGTCGACCGGAGGGGTCGGGTCGATCGCCGTCGATGCGATCCGGCGACGGCCCGACCTCGACCTTGTGGGCGTGTGGGTGCACTCCGAGGAAAAGGTCGGCAAGGACGCCGGCGTGCTGGCCGGCGGCGACCCGGTCGGCGTAGTGGCGACCAACGATGCCGAGGCGCTGATCGCGCTGCAACCCGACTGCGTGGTGTATGCGGCCAGCGGACCCGAACGCGACGCGGGTGCCGTGCCGGACTACCTACGGCTGTTGTCGGCCGAAATCAATGTCGTCTCAACGACTTCGACCACCCTGGTCTATCCGCCATCGTTCTACTCGCCGGAGTGGCGCGACCAGATGGAGGCCGCGGCCAAGGCGGGGAACGCGTCTTTCTACGCATCCGGCATCTTTCCCGGTTTCGGATCCGACCAACTCGCCCTGCTGCTTTCGACGCAATCGAAGAAGATCAAATGCCTCAAGGTCACCGAAGTCGCCCTCAACGACCACTACCCGGTGGCGGACGTGATGATGAACGGCATGGGTTTCGGTCATCCGCTCGATTTCGAGCCGATGCTCAAGACTCCTGGCTTCATCGAGATGGCCTGGAAGGCGCCGATACATCTGATGGCGGCAGGTCTGGGCGTGGGGGTCTCGGAGATCCACGGCTCGCTCGACCGGCGCATCACCGACCGCGACATCGAGGTGGCGTTCGGCACCATCAAGGCGGGCACCTGCGGAGCGGTGTGCACCCGCGCCGCCGGCGTGGTCAACGGCCGCGAAGCCATCGTGGTCGAGCACATCATCAGGATGTCGCGCGATGTCGCGCCGGATTGGTTGACCTCGGAGTTCGACGCCACGTATCGGGTCGACATCGAAGGCGATCCCGACATCCACTGCTCGATGAACTTGGGGGAGGCCGAAGGACACGGTGCGGGCCACGCCGCGATGGCCGCCACCGCGATGCGGGTGGTCAACGCGATCCCGTATGTCGTCGACGCGCCAGCCGGGCTGCTCAGCGCGCTCGATTTGCCGAACACACTGCCCCGTCACGCATTCGACTGACCGATCAAGGGAAGCGACATTGGTTGACACAGGAACAGTCGAGGTCTACTACGACCCATTTGATTTCGACATCGACGACAATCCGCATCCGATCTGGAAGCGGATGCGCGACGAAGCGCCGCTGTACCACAACGAGAAGTTCGGCTTCTACGCGCTGAGCCGCTTCGAGGACGTGTCGCGGGCGCTGCCGAACTGGGAGACGTACCGTTCCGGGCGCGGGACCACGATCGACATCATCATGAGCGGTGTCGAGGTGCCGCCCGGTGTGATCCTGTTCGAAGATCCGCCGCTGCATGACCTGCACAGACGACTGCTGTCAAAGGTATTCACACCCAGGCGGATGGCGGCGATCGAACCGCTGACCCGGCAGTTCTGCACAAGGGCGCTCGATCCGCTGGTCGGGTCACCACGGTTCGATCTCATCGGGGACCTCGGCGCGCAGGTACCGATGCGCACCATCGGCTACCTGCTCGGCATTCCCGAGGGCGACCAGGAGCAGATCCGCGACAAGACCGGTCGCACACTGGGTCTCAAGGAGGGCCGGTTCCGGACCGTGACCGCCGATGCGTTCGAGAACAGCTACCAGCTCTTCGCCGAGTACATCGACTGGCGCGCCGAGAACCCGTCCGACGACCTGATGACACAGTTGCTCAACGCAGAGATCGAAGAGGATGGTGTAATCCGACCGCTGACCCGCACGGAGGTGCTGACCTACACCAGCATGATCGCGGGCGCAGGCAACGAGACGACCACGCGGCTGATCGGCTTCATCGGTCAGTTGCTCGCCGAGCACCCAGACCAGCGCCGCGAACTCGTCGACGACTTCTCCCTGATCCCCGGCGCGATCGAGGAGGTGCTGCGGTGCGAGGCGCCCTCACCGGTGCAGGCCCGCTACGTCGCCCGAGACACCGAATGCCACGGCGAACAGGTTCCCGAAGGCTCGGTGATGTTGCTGCTCAACGGTTCTGCCAACCGCGATGAACGCCATTTTCCGGATGCCGATCGATTCGACATTCATCGTGGCGGCGCACACCTGTCGTTCGGGCAGGGGCTGCACTTCTGCCTGGGTGCGGCGCTGGCGCGGATGCAGGCTCGGGTGGTGCTCGAGGAGATGTTGCGACGTTGGCCCGAATGGGAGGTCGACTACGACGATGCCGCGATGGCGCACACCTCGAGCGTCCGAGGATGGGGACGGCTGCCCGTCGTCGTCGGCTAGT